>NZ_NCVA01000037.1:0-98693 GCF_002096685.1 Streptococcus oralis subsp. dentisani
GGGAGTTTGGTTCCAGCTGGAATTTGAAGTTCGTAACTGCCTAAGCTATCCACCACTGGTGTTTCCTTCAAGGCATCAACGTTGGTGTCTGTTAACTCACTGTTTCCAGAGCGTGTCTCAACAGAGAAGTCCTGAATACGCCACCAGAGGTCGAGGGCCTTGGTATTGCGTACTCGGATGTAACGAGCATTGATCGCTCTGGTCACTTCCTTGGTTTGTTCTCCTGATAGGCGATCCAACTCTTGCCATGCAGTTCCATCTGTAGAGTACTCAAGTACACCTGTGGCAAGCTTATCACCCGTTCCTTGGCGAAGTCGTACTTTAGTGACTGACTTGACTTCACCGAGGTCAAGTTGTGCCCAGGCATCTACTGGTGTCGTATTGCTACCGTCAGCATTTGCCATCATGGCTTCTGTATTGTCCTTGCCATCAGTGATTTGACGGGCTGAGGTATTTAGTTTGTAAACTAAGTTTGAGCTTAGACTAACTGTCGTTGCTTGCTGGCTACGAGCTTTTTCAACTGACCGGTTAACTGCAATTTCCTGAACTGCAAACCAAGTGTTCTCGCGATCTGCTGTCGCAATCATGCGAACTGCCTTGGCCTTGATATTGAGATTTTCAAACTTAAGAAGGGATTCATTTCCGACATAGCTTGGCTCTTTCAAGGTTACCCAGTTGTCATTTTCATCTTGATACTGTACTTCTGCCTTACTAAAGGTATCACGTGGATTTGCCTGCGTTCCCATTGCAAAGGTCAAGGTTTGAATCGCTACTGGTTTGTTGAACTTCATACCAATATAATCACCTGTCTTGATGCTATTTGGTGATTTAATAATCGCATGAGTTGCCAAATCGCCATCCGTTACTTCTGCCAAGCCACCCTCTACACCTGTTCGATTGGTGATAAAGGTACTGATGATTTGATCTGGATGCAAGACTTTTTGAACTTCAGACGCCAAAACTTCTTTCAAGGATAGGATAAATGGACGAATATGTTGAACACCCAATTCAGCTTTTTCCATATGGTCTACATAATGGAAGGTATGAGTTTGAGACTGTTCGTAGAACTTCAAGCCTTTATAGTAGCTATCCCAAAGTTTGGCTGCATCGTTTGTAGCCATGGCTTCAGTTCCTGTAAGGAAGGCATCGAGGGCATTCATTTGGTCGATTGCATTATCCAACCAATAGTGGATTTGGGCAACCATTTTTTTATCGCCTGATGCTTTATAGAGTTCGGCTGCTTCTTTAATCTTGGCAAATTCTGCACGCAAGGCTGCACGTTCCGCAGTCACATCCTGACCTGCTTTGAGTTTGGTCATGAAGTCTGTTAATTTTGGAGCCAAGTCTACCGATTCTTCTAGTTTAACGACACGATTATCCATGTTTTGGTTGATCATGTGCTTACCAAGTTCACGGAAGGCTGCCGATACCTTGCTATCTTCAAAATGACCATTTTCTACAAAGTTGAAGGCAATGTCATTGATTTTCTTAGCTTCTTCTTCTGATTTCCACTGTTTCCATGAGTATTGAGCTCCTGAAAAGAGGGCAATCTTAGATGGTTCAGACTGTTGCATTGGGTTCAACATGATACCAGACAGTAAACTTGGATCCACATTTGGATGAAGGAATTTCTCACCACCACCTAGAATCAAGTGTTGTTTAGAGTTATCTGTTACAGGCCAGTTAATCCAAAGTGAAACTGGGCGATAGGTTTTGCCACCTGCGGATAGATTGTTCTTGAGAGTTGATAGGAAGCTTTCAGAGACTTCACCCCAAATCTTACCACCCGTCAAGGTCATGGATGTTGAACTTGGGAGATTTTCATTGAGAGATTTCAACTCATCCTCACGTCCATTACCCCAATACTGGCCAGGAACAAAGATCATTTCTTTGCGAAGACCACTGTAGGTTCCCTGCATTTCAGTCAACCACTTGGTCATATCTTGCATCAAGCGGTTGTAGCTATTGTAGCCTCCGACTGGGCTTGGAGCATCATCTGCAAGGATACCAAATTCGCGGACACCCACTTTCATCAACTGGGTAAATTTGGCCTTGATGGTTGCCAAATCTTCTTGGTAATGCGCTTCATTGCCAAAGCGGATGCGGTTGTTCATGAATGGATGAATAGTCCAGACATAGCGGGTTTTACTTTGATTTCCGACACGAGCAAGTTCACGGATTTCAGCTAGTTTTTCTTCTGGATAGAGTTCACGCCATTTCTTGTTGTGATATGGATCATCTTTTGGTGCAAAGAAGTATTGGTTCAATTTCAAATCGCCACCATAACGCATGAGCTCTGCACGATCGGCATTCGACCATGGATTTCCATAGTAACCTTCGATGAAACCACGGTTCTTGAGCTCTGCGTAATCTTCTACTGTCACATTGCGAAGAACTGGAACTTGACTTTCCTTGAGCATATGTTTCAGAGTTGTCAAACCATAGAAGACTGCATCTGTATCTTTCCCGACGATAGAAATCGAGTTATCCTTAATGGTCAAGACATAGGCGTCAATCTTGTCAAAGAGACCTGCTGAAACATTGGACAAGTTTTGCTCTGCTTGTGAACCTTGTCCATGCACTCCAAGATAGATATTGGTTGCGCCAGCGATTGCTGCCTTACCAGTTGTATAAGATACTTGATTGTCCTGCAAGACACTCTTCAAGCGATTACGAGTATAGATATCGAGTTGATCGCCCATGACCAGATTGACTTGCTTACGAAGGGCTGTGACTCCTTCTCCATAAGTCACTTTTTGTGGCGTTGGGAAGACCTTGTACTCTTTCTTGAGATAGTCTGCGCTCTTGCTGGCAGCCACAATGCTGTCTTCGCTAGCTGGTTTACTTGCAGTGAATCGATCTGCCAATTCAACTGTTCCATCACCTGTTTGCTCTACTTTTGGTTTTTCTGGTGTAGTTGGTTTTTCTGGTTGACTTGGTGCAGGCGTTTCTTGCTCTTCTTTGACAGGCTTCAATAGATGAACTTCGGCTGCACTTGCAAAGCCACCAACGCCTTCCAATACTTTCAACTCAATCTTGTTGGTATCTACCGCCGCAAAGTTGACTGTTTTTTCTTGGGCGTTGTTGTCCCAGTTTCCTTCTGAAACCTTGACCATTTGGCCATCTTTTTGTGCGTAGATTTCGTAGCGTGTCACGACACCATTTCCACCACCTGGACGTGGGAGATAGGTCAAGCCATTGACTTTTTCTGCTTCTTTCAAGGTCATAGTAAGGGTGTATGGCGCAGTGTCACCAGTCCACTTAGTATGCCAGAAGGTATTTGGATCATTGTCAAAGGCCTTTTCAACAGCGCCTTCAGTCGCATTTCCTGGAAGCTGCTGACTGCTTGCGGTTGCTGTAATCTTATCATTTGAAATCAAACGAGGATTTACAAATGGTTTGTCTGACAACTCTGCGCTATGCAAGATTCCTTTGAAACCACCGATGCTTTCAAGCGGTAGTACCAAGCTATTGTGGGCAAAGCGAGGGTGGGCTGGATTTGCAATACGCTCAATCTTTTCACCATCCACATAGACTTCTGTAGATTGTGGTTTGGTCACGATGGAGATTTGATAACGTTTGTTCTTTTCAAGTTTTTTATTGAATTGGATATGGAACTGTTCAAACTGGTAAGCAAGATAGCCGTCTTTATCAGCTAGATAGATACGATTGTCCCCACTTGTTGAGAAGGTTTGTTCCCCGTCTCCAGTGACAGTTACATCAAACTTCAAGACGTGACTTGGACCAACATCACCAGCCAAACCTTCGATACTGCTGTCTTTCTCAAAAGCCAATCCTTGCTCGCTTGCCTTCACTTTCTTACTTGCATAGTTCTTGACTGTTTCAGGATTGATGGTAAACAAGTCACTTTGATCAATCTCTTTATCAGGATTTGACTGTGGCGCATAAGGACTCGTTGGTAGGGTGCGTTCTGCAAAGGTCGCAGCTGCACGGTCAGATCCCCAGGTGCGCTCCGCAGTGGTTTGCATGCTCTTGAAGAAGCGTTTGAAGATGTCATAAGAGGTCAAACCTGTCTCATGAAGGTCAATGTTATCATTCCAAACTGCGTGCCCACCACCAAGGATACTTGGATGAGAAGCTGGTAGAAGTGGACCTCCACCTGTTCTAAAATCATTCGGTGTCCAGCTATTGTACTGGCGTTCGTAATTTGCATAGTCCCCGTAGGCTGCTTGACTATTGCTTCCACTTGGGACACTATAGGTCGGCACATCCGTGATGTTGATAATCTTAGCTCCCTGAGCAATGGCTTCATTTGGTCGTTGCCAGCCAATGCTCCAAATATCAACCTCTACTCCGTTCCAATCAACAGGAGTGTTCCCACGTTTCGCACTGAGTGAGCCCCAGATACGAGGGGTATAGCCTTTTCCTTTAATGTATTTGATAAGGTCATTGACATAGCGACGATAGCTTTCTCTGCTGCCATAGTATTCATCCGTTCCGATATGAACAGTGGACACGCCATGAAGCGGTGCATCTGGACCATCGAGGAGTTTGTCATAAACAGATTTGACAAAAGCCAGCGTTTCATCGTATTTATTGTCTAGGTCGAGCATGGCTACGCGCTCAACATTGTGCTTGCCTGCATAATCTCTCAAACTACCTTGATACATGAGGTCTGGGCGGACTTTGACAAAGGACAAGGCGTGACCTGGTGTGTCAATTTCTGGCACTAGGTTGATATGCAAGGCCTTGGCAAGCTTAATCAGATTTTGCATTTCTTCCTTGGTATAATGCTCGTCTGATGTCAATTTTTGACCATTCTTACCGACAATGTCTGTCTCCACACGGAAACCAGTCTTGGCATGTTCAAGTACATACTTGAGTTCTTCTTCTTGTGTCAAGTTCTTACCTGCCAAGTGTTCCTTAAGGAAGATATAGTTATCGTTGAGATGCAACTGCAAGTCGTTCATCTTGTAGTAAGCCATGTTGAGCATGATGTCTACAAGAGTGTCATAAGGGATAAATTTACGACCTGTATCTAGCATAAAGCCACGGTGGCCGAAACTTGGGAAATCTCGAATTTCGCCATTTTGGAGGTCGCTTTCCCCCATTTGAAGAAGAGTCCGAGTGGCGTAGAAGGCTCCTGTGTTTGTGGCAGCTTCGATGGTAATCACATTATTTTGGATAGTGATGCCATACCCTTCCTTACCGTAACCCTTGTTTTCAACCTTTTTAAATTCGATTCGTTTTTGAGCTTGCTTGTCACCTGTTGCTAGTTCCAATCCACGGCTGGCAAGGTCTGACTGGTAGAAGGTTGCAGCCTGATCAAAGCCAGAATCACCCGTCGCAAGGACTGTATCTGAAGTGATAGAAGATTTGCCTTCACGACCATACCATTGTTGGACCGCTGGAGCAACTTTTGGTTTCACACCCACACCCTCATCTTGATGTAGCCCCTTAATGACAACTTCAAATTCTTTAGTAAAAGTATGGCTGTCTTTGATTTGTTGTACCATGACCTTGACACGTTGATCTGTCAGAGGTTGGTAGATGCGATTTTGAAGGTCAATCACACCCTGCTTGTTACTGCCAATCAGACTAACCTGACCTGGCAAACTTGGTAGGACAAGAGACTTGCCATCTTCAGCCACATCCAACTGGTTAACTTGGCGGATATCTGTTACCTTACTATGGTCCGGAACGTTTGAATAAGCTCGAATTTCTTGGATTCCAACGTTTCTCCAGCCCATTGTTCCCGCTTGGTAATCATTGACCTCCAATTTGAGATACTTAGCTTTGATACTCTCAGCTAAGTCTACTTTCTCATCTAAAACAGGATCTCCAGTCTTGGTATGCGCTAGTTTCCATTGTTTTTCTCCATTAGCGCCCACGTCTTCTTGACCTGCGTAGTAGAGACTCCAAGATTTGATATTTGGATCATTTTGCCCATTACGAAGACGACGATCCCAGTCTATTTCTACATGCTTGATAAGGGTAGTTTTTGGAAGAGTTAATTCAAAAGTTGGTTTTACTGCATCTCTATCTGTAGCCCAACGGGTATTGTCATCTCCATCGATAGCCTTATCTGCAGTAAAGTTGGTCCCAGTCTCATGGTTGTTTGCTGAAGCAGTAGCGCCTTCGAGGTGGTTGACATCTTCTCTATCTTCGATTGTCTTTTCAGCTGGTTTTACTGCTGGTGTAGTGGTTTCCGCAGGCTGTTTGTCTGCCTTTGGTGTTTCAACCGGTTTCGGCGTTTCTGCTGGCTTGGGACTTGCAGGACTTGTCTCTGGTTTTGCCTCCTCACTTGCTGCAGGTTTTGTGCCTTCTTCGGTTGCCTGACTACCCTCTTGATTTCCTTCTGTTGCAGCTTCTGCATCCGCCTTTTCAAGCGCAGCTGCTAAATCATCTGGTAACTTATCCAGAGCTTGAACATGAGTGATACTTCCCTCTGTCTCTGAAGGCGCTGCTGTTTCTGCTGCCTGAACCATATTGGCTCCAAAGATACTAGCACCAATCATAACTGAGGCTGCACCAATTGCAAATTTGCGGATACTATAATGACAGCGTTTCTCAAAAAAGTGTTTGTCCATATTTCTCCTATTTCCTTTCATCCGCTTACGCTAGTAAGCGTTATCATTTCTCCTTTTAAAAAGGAGAGAACCAAGAGGTCCTCTCCAGGTGTTTGATTCATTTTCCGACTCTGACTCCCATAGAAGTCCAAGTCACTTATCCAAACAATGTAGCTGTGGAATAAATATCTATTCTTTTTTACTGTTAATAGCAAAGAGGGCGGCTGACAATGCTAGGCTGATTCCTGCTAGGAAGAGGGCTGTATCAGACTGGTCTTCTCCTGTTTCTGGGAGTGTCTTTTTGCTTTCTTCATTTTTCAGAGTATCTTTGATTTCTGATGTCTTTGTATCAGCTAGTGGAGCTGGTGTCAACTTATACTCTGGTTTCTCAACAGTTGGTGCTGGTTCATCACCTGCTGTACCTAGCGGGCCTGTGTACTCTGGTTTTTCATGTACGGCTGGCTCAACTCCATTGGCTCCACCTTTGTATTCTGGCAATTCGTGAACCAAGGCTTCAACCGCATTGACTCCGCCCTTGAACTCAGGAACCTCATGAACAGCTGCTTCTGCCGCATTGACTCCGCCCTTGAACTCAGGTAAGTCATGAACAGCTGCTTCTGCCGCATTGACTCCTCCCTTGAACTCAGGTAAGTCATGAACAGCTGCTTCTGCCGCATTGACTCCGCCCTTGAACTCAGGGACTTCATGTACAGCTGCTTCTGCTGCATTGACTCCGCCCTTGAACTCAGGGACTTCATGTACAGCTGCTTCTGCTGCATTGACTCCGCCTTTGAATTCTGGTACTTCAAGAACTGGTGGTTGCTCTTCACCCTTACTGCTTGTCGGAGCATCAGGTTTCGGAGCGGAATCTTTTAATTGATTGAGATAATCTGCAAAGTATTTCACCATTCTTTCCGTCAAGAGATGGTTATCCGTCGCATATTTCATGCTCGCCTGAACTCCAGCCACTTCCTCTTGATTTTCTTTGTCTGTCAATTTTTGAGCCTTAGCTAAAGCTGCTTCATATCCTGACAAGTCAAGCGGTGTTTCTGCTACCTGTGGACGGGTAAAGATGAGTTCCGCTGCAGATTGGTATTTATCTCCACCATCTCCGTATGTCTTGGTTCCCGTAAGGACAATTTTCTTAGCCTTGATTGTCTTGCCAAAGTTAATGTCTTTTGGCTTATTGTTATCAGGCCAGTCCGTAACGGTGAAAGTATGCTCCTTGCCAGACTCATCTGTGACAACCAGTTTTACATCACGCAAGTTACCGTTTGAACCTGAACCACGTGGTACATAACGAAGTCCTGTGATTTCAGTCGGTTCTTTCAAAACCATGGTTGCAGGCTTGCCTACATCTCCACCATTCCAAGATGTATGCCATAGGCTAGACACATTACCATCAAAGGCATTCTCAAGACCTTCACCTGGTTGAGCTGGCGCATCCAAACTTTCAAAGTCTTCTGCTACCAAGGCTGTTTTCTTTTGAACCAAAGCATTCTTCAAAGATTCAATCTTGGCAATCTCTGCACGCGCTTCTTCGACACTGATATCATCATCTGCCTGACTGAGGTTAAAGACCGCTTCTTTCAAAGCATCCATAGACTCTTTGGTGTAGTTGGTCATGGCAACAGTTGGCAAGTAGTTCTTCAGAGCATTTTCTGTCAACATCTTACCTGTTAGGGTAATTTCTTCAATGTGAAGATTATCCATCATGAAGTCGTTATAACCACGGAAGTTGGCATTTCCACCAGCATCTCCACGAGTATTGCTTGCATTTCCTGTTGAGTAGATACCTACCCAAGTATCGCCTGTTTCTGCACCTGTCACGAGGAAGGTTACTTTCTTGGCTTTCTTAGAATCTGTCCAAGTATTTGGCAATTCATGCATTTCCAAGTCGCTAGCTTGACCACCACGACGACCTGACTGGAATTCTCCCTTACCAACTACAAAGGCATAGGTATTGTCTGAACCTGCTTCGTATTCAAAGGTTACACGATAAGTTTTACCAGCTTCAAAACGGAAGTTTTGTGGAATGGTTTGGTAAACCAAGTTACGACGGCTCACTAGCCCATTTGTCTTCAATGACCAATTTCCTTCGATAACATCATCGACTTTCTTACCATTCCAACCACGCTGTGTATATGGATCGTGTTTTTCAGACAAGTGAGTGCGGTTGTCTTCGACGCCTTCGACACCACCCACTACAAATGGGAAGATTCCTTGAGCTACATTTTCAAAGTCTTGTTTGAAAGTTCCTTGACCTGTATCATGCTTGTCTCCGTACATGCTTGAATTGTTTTCAAAGGTACGAATTTCATCAAAGTAAGTTGCTTCATCACCAGCTTCACGACTCAATGTCAAAGTAACATTTGATACGTCCGATCCTGTTGTAAAGAAGGCGTACATGTTTTGGAAGTAACTTGTATCGTCAACTGTAGCATTGTCACGGCGATTGTTATGAGCGTATGCTTTGATATAGTTGAGAGCGAGTGACTTATTGGTATAAGTAGTCACTTCTTTCTCGCCAGTATTCACTGTGATACTTGCCTTAGCATTACTACGGTTATCAACACCGACATAAACAGCATACTTGGTATTTGGTTTCAAGCCAGTCAGTTTCTGAGTAAGGCTGACCTTGCTCTTATTGCCTTGTATACGAAGCATTTCATTTGCGCCTTGTGATTTGACAATTTCTGCCTTAGAAGCATCACCAGAAATGGTCCAGTGTTTCAAGGTCCCACTGTTAAATCCTTGGTCATAGATATGCATGCCTTCGCTCCATGACATTTCAGGATTGGTTTGTTTTGAACGATAGAGAACGTATGGTTGATTTGCTAGAAGGTCTAGGGTAATCTTGCCATCTTTTACAGTTAGTTCTTGCTCTTCTGTCTTACCTTGGTCAGTTAATTTATAAAGGTAAACCTTGCTATTTGCCCAATCACTTGGAAGTGTCCAAGTTGTTGCACCAGCTTGCGTATTGAAGTAGTACATCTTTTCCTTATCAGCAGGAAGTTTCTTACCATTTGCATCCCAGTTCCAAGGAGTCAAATAAGCTGAACCATCTTGGATAACACGTCCATTGAGCGTTACTGTACGTTCGCGGTATTGCGGGCTATTGACATCATTTGACTTACGAGTCACAACAACCTTGTTACCTGCTGCATCGACTAGCTCAACCTTCATTTCTGGAGTCCATTTATAGGTGCTACCGTTATCGGTCATGGTAACTGGTGTGCCATTTTCCCATTTGCTTACAGTGAAGTGTTGGAAATATTTGGTCATCAAGTCATGGGCAAACAAGTTGGTTACATAGCCATTGTAATCACTTCGTCCTTGCCAGCCTTCAAAGTCTTTCATGCTGTAGCCACCTAGAAGTGGATAGTCGGCTGCACCACCGTAACTTCTGTAGTCTCCTACCCAAGCATCTTTTTGGTGATTACGGATAAAGCGCGTGATGGCGCTGTTGATACCTTTATTAGTGTAGCCACCATAGGTCAAGTCAGCTGCCCAGTGTTGGAAGGTAGAGTCGTATTCACCACCATGGCCCCACTCAATCGCAAAGCGCCAGCCTTGTTTGTTGATTTCTTTTGCAAGAACGTGGGTAGCCCAGGCACCGTTATCACCTGATTGCCCATTGCCCCAAACGTCCACATAGATAAAGTCGAGACCTTCACCAAGTTTATTCTTCAAATCTTCCCAACGTGCCAAACGACCATGAGCCAAGTCATAGGCCGCATCAATGTTGATACCTTGGTCTAGCCAGTTCCAACCATAGCTGTAGCTACCATCTGGATTCTTACGAAGAATTTTTTCATTGAAGTACTTAGACTCAGGATAAGTTTCAGAAGCGTTGACGTGGATACCTAGATGAGCACCATATTTCTTAGCCTTCTCAATCAGGGTCTTGAAGTCTTCAACACCACCAATGCGTTTACCAATATCAGCATAGTTCAAGTGACCAGAGTCATGTCCCTCACTACCATATCCTTTAAGGAGAACACCCTGCCCAAGACCATCTGTATGGAGATTAATCTTCTTGATACCATCCAGAGTCATGAGGAATGGGTTTTGTGCTTGTGAACCAAAGTTCATCGCGATGCGGTAAGCTGTGATATCCTTGACTTTTTCCCAACCTTGAGGGTTGTTCATGATGCTACGATAAGCAATGGCTCCATCCTGCCAGTCGACTTTCTTATCCGCATTGGCATCTTCAGTGATAACAACCTTGGCACTTGGAAGTTCCTTAGTGTATTCTGGGAAGACAATGCCCTTATAAGCTTTTTCCCATTGCCATTCAGAACTATGAATTCCAACATAGTTGGCATTTCCGACTGTTTCTTTGTAGGCTGTCAAACGAGTCCAGTCATAAGAACCTCCACCGTAACTGTTTTGAGAGTTGCTCCAGACACCTGCAGCAAGCTTATCTGTAGAAACAAATCCATACATGTAACCCTTAGCCAAATCCTTCATTGGATTGGTTACATCGATATGATCATCTCCGCTGACATGCGTATTGTTTGACATGGTTGCCCCATCAAACTTAGCACCAGCTTGATCACTCGAAACAGAGACTAAAGCATTGCCAAGGAAACTAATTGTAGAAAGCAATTTTCTTTCGTCATCAATCTTTTGACCTGGAGTGACTTGATTATGGTTGACAATCTTGGTCACATCAAAGTGCAATTGATTATCCACAACTTGCAAACGAACTGTCATTTCCGCATTGATAAGATTAGCATCATCGCGAAGCTTCATCAAGTACTCTGCAGTTGTCTCATTGATTTTTTTGTAAGTAACTTCAGGTGTGACTTCGTGTTTGTTGATAAAGACTTTATTGAATTGTTGGACTTGTCCTGGCAAGGTATGCCCGTTCAAGCTGTATTCTTTAATACGTGGGAAGGCTTGGTCAATCACTGCTTTGAGGACCTTAGACTGGATAGTGTCATAAGTCACCTTGCTATCGTCAACGGCCGGACCTGTTTCTTTCTGGGCAGGAGTATCATCTGCTTTCACGCCTTCTTGATTGTCTGTTTTAACGCTGACAACTGTACGCTCATTGCCATAGGAACCAGCTTTTAGGACGATTTTCTTCTCATTTTTAAGAGTTTCATTAACAGCTGCTGGCAAAGTAACCGTATCAAAGAGTTTCTCATCATTATTCGTTGCATTGAGTTGTCCATCTGACTTGAGGGTAATTGATAGGCGGTTAATTGATCCTGTCTCAGGCGCTGCTACACGCCCCCCCTTATACCAGGTGCTATCGGTTGGAGATTTATACTCCCAGAACCAGCCATCTTTGTCATAACCAACAAAAACATTGTTCTTGGTATCTTTAAATTTCAAGAAGACACCAAAGCGTGATTTGCCCTTTTCAGAATCTTCTTTGAAGGTTAAATCAACAGTCGCATTTCCATTTGCGTCAACTGTCAATCCTTGTTTTTCAAATAAGGCTGGTTTGCCTGCGTTATCATTTTGAGCAGTTGAGGATAGTTGGTTGTAGCGGATACCTTTTTCTTCTCGGATAGTGACTGTTCCCTGTTGTTCTTTTTTCTCTACCGTTTGCCATTCAGCTGTCACTTTTTCAGGTGTTTCAGGTTTAGCAGCTGGTTTGTCCTCTTTTGGTTTGTCTTCAACTGGTTTTTCTTTCTCTTCCAAGTCTGCTGGTTTGACACTTGAAATCCCCTTCATGTGATCTTGGATCCACTTCAATTGAGCAGGTGAGAAGAGAATACCCCCACTACGTTGGCCAACAACTCCATTTTGATGAACACCTACGAGTTTTCCTTCTGTATCAAAGATACCACCACCACTAGCGCCTGGATGACTACCTTGATAACCGATCCCTTTTACGCCCTCACCGTAGGATTCGACTAATTCAACAGTTGTATTGAGCACTGGTGATAATTTTCCAGTTGGATAGCCAAAGACATGCAATTTATCTCCAACCTTTTTCACTGCAGGTTTTTCAATCACTTCTGCTGGAGCATTTTCCAAAACTGTTCGCAATCGAACAAGAGCCAAATCATTCTTGTAGCCTTTTAGGAAACCTTCACGATCCCAGTGAATAATGTCTTTTTTACCAAATTTAACATCTGGTAGTCCTGGATAGGAAATGCTATAGATATCTCCATCACCATTATCATTGTCAACGACCTTACGATTATTGCCATCTGGAACGTCTTTTATAAAGTTATGTGAAACAGTTAAAACAAGATTTTCGCCAATGACAATCCCACTACCTTCACCTGATGGTGTCTTGATTTTGACAGTTGCTCCGTAGTTTAATTCACCATTCTTGGTTTTAGCTACATCTTCTGGAACGAGATTCTCAGTATTCTTAGCTAATTGATCCTTATCAACTTCTTTCCCTTTATCTTCAGCCTTATCTAATTTGCCCTCTAAGCCTTCTGGTAACTTATCTGAACTAGCTGATTTTGCTTTTTCAAGTGCTAATAGTTCTTCTTCTGTCTTAGGTCCATCAGTAACTTCTGGAGACCCTTGGTCTTCTCCCGCCTTTGGTGCTTCAAAATCACGCCCATCATTCTCTTTTGCTGTTGCAAGAGCAGCGGCTAAATCCGCTGGTAAATTCGCTGTGGAGCCAGACTGCACGCTATCTGCAAGAACTGTACTTGTCCCAAAGAATGCAGCCCCAATCATAACAGAAGCAACACCTAATGAAAATTTCCGAATACTATATTTACAACGTTTTTCAAATAATCCTTTATTCATAAATTCCTAAATCCTTTCATTTTTGAGTAAGCGTTTACATTCTTTTTTTAAAAAATACTCCTTCCTCTGAAAGTGCAATGCTTAACCCTGATAAATAAAAAATAATTGTGCTTTTAATATAACAAATAATAGCTAAGAAAGCAATAGAAAACAAGTAAAATTAACGAAAATTTTCTCTATTCTGACAAAAACAGGCTCCAAATTTAGAATCTTTCTTTACAAATGTAAAAAAGGATTCAGCATTCAAGAGAAATACTAAATCCTTTCTTATATTTTGCAACAGTTATTTCACATGTTTTGCAAGATCTTCTTGGGCCTTTTTATTCGACTCTTCTTTTTCTTTCATCCATTTATCTTGAGCTTTTTGGTATTCATCTGCTGTCACTGCTTTATCTTGTACGTCTAGGTATTTATACAAGAGAGCTTCGCTTGTACCCTTGTTACCAGAGTATGCAAACGGAAGCGTAAATGGTACCATCTTAGACAACATTGGACGACCAGTTTTAGAAGTTGTTGGGATGATCAAGGCACTGTCGGTCAACCAAGCTTGGGCTGCAGCATATTTCTCATAACGTTTTGAAACGTCACTCACTTCTTCCCCGGCTTCTACAACCATTTTTTCGTAGTCTTCCAAACCAACTTGCTTAGCTGCAGCGTTGTTTGTTCCAGAGTCAAATCCTAGGTAAGTCTTTGTATTTTCTCCGACAGATGGCTTGATGATATCAAGGTAAGTAGATGGGTCTGCAAAGTCTGGAGACCATCCCACATTATCTGAGATATCCCAGTCTTCTCCAGCTGCAGTTTCAGCAAAGTAAGTGATATTCAAGACATCATCTTTTTGAAGTTGTTGGATATCGACAACGACGTTCTCTGACCCTAGAGTAGCTTCGAGCGATTGTTTGAAGGATTGAACACGTTGGACTTTCGTCGTGTTTGTTTGGTCTACTGGCATATCCAAGTGGATTGGGAATTTCACACCTTCTGCTTGAAGAGCTGTCTTAGCTTTGGCAAATTCTGCTTTAGCCTTATCTGCGTTATAGAGTCCATCCTGAGCATCAGCTAAGTTCACATCCTTCCACTCGTCTCCATAAGTCACCAATTTTTCTTTGACCAACTCACCAAAGTTTTTGCCATTTGCTTGAACAAATGTAGGTGGGACAAACAAGTTACGAAGCAGTTTAGTTGCACCACTTGCACCGTTTACTTGAGAGGCATAGGCGGTTCTATCAAAACCAAAGGCAAGAGCTTGACGGAAATCTTTGTTTAGAAGAGCTTTCTTGGTTGATGTTTTTTCTTCATCCGTTGTCTTAGAAGTATACTTATAAGACTGGCGATCAATATTAGTACCTACTAAATAAGTAGTAGAATCTTGTTGTGTGTAAACAATATTGTCTTTAAATGCTTTTTCAGTCTCTGGGTAGCTAGCGCTTGTTGGGAAGAGACGGGCCATAGTGAAACTTCCATCCTTGAAGGCTTCAGTCGGTTTGTTGGTATCTTGACCATCCCAGAATGATAATTTAACCTTATCGATATGGACATTGTCCTTATCCCAGTAGTTTGGATTTTTTTCAAACTCAACAGAAGATTTAGCTACGATAGATTTGAGCAAGAATGGTCCATTGTATAGGATGCTACTTGGATCTGTTCCTTTAGCGAAATCATCCCCTTTAGAGTTTAAGAACTCTTCATTTACTGGAGCCAAAACTCCCATCGTTGTCTTAGAATTCCAGAAGCTTTCTGGCTTGTTCAAAGTGTACTGAATTGTTTGATCATCAAGAGCCTTAATACCAACTTGTGAGAAATCTTTAATTTCCCCTTTCACATAAGCATCCAACCCTTTGATTGATTCCTGAACAAGATAAAGACCATCTGATTTTTTATCAGCAGCATATTTAAGACCTGTTACAAAGTCTTGAGCTTTGACAGGCGCATACTCTTCTCCTTCAGATGTGTACCACTTGGCATCTTTACGGATTGTATAAGTGTAAGTCAAGCCGTCCTTAGATACAGACCAATCCTCAGCCATAGATGGCACAAAGTTACCATAGCGGTCATTTTCAAGCAATCCATCAATCACATTACTAGTAATGTCAGCAGTTGCTGCCTTACCAGTTGTCAAATAGTTGAGGTTGTCAGGGTCTGTTTCATAGATATATGAGAATGTCTTCTCTCCTTTAGCGCTCGAACCTGATCCAGAGCATGCAGCTAAAGTAGTAGCCGCCAATAAGGTTACACCTGCAAGAGCAAATAGTTTTGAACTTTTCATCATTTTCTCCTTTAAAACTTTCTATCTATTATAGAACCTTTTCAGAAAGATGTCAACAGAATTTTCAGAATTTTTGGGTTAATTTGGTATATTCTGAAAAATCAAAAAGGAGAAGACAGTGATTGTCCTCTCCAGATGTTAGTTGACATCAACCCACTATAGCTGACAAAGAGCAGCTTTTTCAATCTCCTCTTAAGATGAATAAAATGAGGAAACGAAGTAGTCCCTCATTTTAACATCAAATCTTTAGTTACCTAACTCTTTCCCTACGACCTCTAGCGCTCGCTCAATCACCACATGCATATCGTAATATTTATAATCTGCTAAACGCCCACAGAAGATAACTTTATCATTCTGCGCTGCTTCCTCTTGGTACTTAGCAAACATAGCATTATTTTTCTCATCGTTGATCGGGTAGTAGGGCTCGTTCCCGCGCTTCCAGTCAGCCGGATATTCACGCGTGATAACTGTCTTTGGTTGCGTTCCATATTCAAAATGTTTGTGTTCGATGATACGAGTATAAGGAATCTCACGCTCTGTATAGTTCACAACTGCATTTCCTTGACAGTTTTCCTCATCTAAAACTTCATGTTCAAAACGAAGACTACGGTATTCTAACTCACCGTGTTTGTAGTCAAAATACTGGTCGATCATCCCTGTGAAGACAACTTTGTTAGCAGATGCTTCCAACTCTTCACGATGAGCAAAGAAATCTACTCCAAGTTTAACTTCTACATCTTTCAGCATATTTTCGATGATAACATTGTAACCACCGATAGGAATTCCTTGGTAACGGTCGTTAAAATAGTTATTATCAAAGGTTAAACGAACTGGAAGGCGTTTTATGATAAATGGAGGAAGTTCCGTTGCTGAGCGCCCCCACTGCTTTTCAGTATAACCCTTAATCAACTTTTCATAGATATCCGGACCGATCAACTTAATAGCCTGTTCTTCCAGATTTTTCGGCTCAACATCCTTCATATCAGCTGTCTGCTCAGCAATTTTATCTTTCACTTCGTGTGGAGTTTTTGTCCCCCACATAGCATAGAAAGTATTCATATTGAAAGGAAGATTATAAAGACTTCCTTTATAGTTTGCGACAGGTGAGTTGATATAGTTGTTAAACTCAGCAAATTGATTAACATAGTCCCAAACTTTTTTATTAGAAGTATGGAAGATATGGGCACCATATTTATGGACATTGATACCTTCTACATTTTCACAGTAGATGTTCCCTCCAATGTGATCGCGTTTATCAATCACTTTTACTTTTTTTCCACGTTTTTTAGCTTCGTGAGCAAAAATAGCTCCAGACAAACCAGCTCCGACGATAAGATAATCGTACATAGTGTTCTCCTTTTTATAATTTAACGATTCGATTGAAATAAGGAATTTTCATTAACATTCCAACAATAATAAAACTAACACTTAAAGTAAATATAGCGAAAAGTAAATATGATCCTACGAAACTAAAACCAAATAGTTTTTCCCATACCTTCATAGTATATGTATGTATTATAAAAACTCCCATAGTTTGATTAGAAAGGGAAACAATACATTCGCTCCGTTTTTCATTCAAAGTAAGCGTGAGGATAGTTAGAAAAATTCCCAAACTTACAACTTTTACAAATAAAATATCATAAAAATATTCAGCAAAAAGATTATGATAAGTAGTCTTCGCTATGAAAAATAATATTACTGGTGAAATCAATAACAACAGTACCACAACTGCTTTCATCCATCTCTTAAAACTATTTTTGATAATATCCTTGTTAAATTGCGCTATAAAACCACCTAAAAGGTAGTAAAAAAACCAAGTCCATAATCTAAAGGTTTGTATAACATATGTTTGTGCTGGCATTTGAAATACAATATTTGCTAACTCAAAAATCAAACCAATAACTACCAATAAAGATAGAATATAAAAATATCTTCTTTTTGAATTAAGAATTTTTTTCAAAACGGGTAGACATAAATAAATAAGTATAAGCGAACCAAAAAACCAAAACTGAAAGAAATAACCTTTTTGTATTAAAGAACCTACAATTTTTTTAATTAGGTTCTCTGTGAAGTCTCTTTTAAACAGCCAAACGATAAAGGTCCATGACGACACTGTTATTAGAACCCATTTTACTTTCTGCAGTATGTAAGAATAGGTAATCTCTCTCTTTCCTAACAATAAATAACCATTGACCATAAAAAATAGAGGAATAGAATAGGTTCCTAAATAATATAAATATGTCAAAAGATTCCATGAACCTGTCTCTTTAAACCCACCCATCGTTGTATGAAGTAGAACAACTCCAACACATGCAAGTACTTTTAGTAGATCTAAGTTAATATTTCGATATTTGCGCATTCTAATTTTTCCTAATCATTTGTTTTAATTCTTTCACATCTATTACTTTCATAGATAAAATAGCAAAAAGATAAATGATTCCACCAAGCACTGCAAATACTAGAACATTTATAGTCGGCGAAAAATGTATAAATGTTTTTGAACCTAGCAAAATGCCATACATAATAGCGGATGCTAGGACAATTTTTGTCATAGATCCAATTATAGGAACTTCTTTTAGGTATTTACGAGTAAAGTATAATTGTATCGCCCATACCAACGCCTCTGTCAAAACAGAAACAATGGCCGCTCCGATATATCCAAGTTTAGGAAGGAATAGTAAATTCAAACCAACACTGAGAATCGCAGGAACAGTTGTTGAAATCATATATTCTTTATTCTTATTGTGTGGGATTAGCATTTGAAAGCCCATAATATTGGTCCAACCGATAAAGAACATGCGAAAAATCATTATTGCTATCGCATAGCGGGCATCCTGAAAATCTTTCCCAAGAAAAAATTGAACAAAATCGTTGTTTACAATCAACATTCCTGCCATAATTGGAAAAATAACCAAATTATAAATTAAGAAGGATATCTCATGCATCTTATTAACAGCTTTATGATTTCCCGTCCCCAATAGACTAGATACTCTTGGCAACATAACGCTCCCTAGAGAGGTTACCAAAGTCAACAAAATACTAATTAACTTAAGCGCCTGATCATAAATTCCTACATCCTTTGTAGAAGCCAAGGCACCAAGCATTGTACGATCCAAAGTGACATACAAGGAAATCGCTATCTGAGGGAGGAATAATAAAAGAATTGGCTTTAAATGATATTTGGCATATTCTAAGTCAAAATGCGGTTTTCCAATAAATTCTCGAGCAGGCAACCACATACTTAATTGTCCCAACAACTCAAATATCGTCAAAAGAAAAACATAAAGGTAGAGGTCGGTAGCTGATTTTACAAACAAAAATATTGAACCTACACCAACGAGTTTCACAGTGATATTTCTTACTGTAATTTTACGAAAATCTTCTAAACCCTGAAAAAGCCAAGAAATATCTAATCCTTTGGAAAACAAACTCAAACACAATATATAGGCTACTGGATTTCTCATTGTCCCAACTCTCAGACATAAGAAAATGTATAAGAAAATTGATAACAATGTTGCACCAAATTGGAGTGTATATATCCCCCAGAAATTCTGTGGGATATTTCTCCTATTCGCCGAAATTTCCTTCGTTCCATAACTAGCAACTCCCAAAGTAGCTAATAAAATAAAATAAGTAACAATAGAATTAAAATACCCATATGTCCCTAAATCCTCTGAAGAAAATACTCTAGTTACATAGGGAGTTGTAATAATGGGTAGTACAATGAGTAATAGTTGATAGGAGAGGTTATAAGCGTAATTTTTTAGTACTTTCATATCAATCGGTCCCATTTATGATAGTTAGAATTTCTTCTTTAAGATTCGGATATTTCTCTAAATCAAATTTCCTAGAAAACTTATGACCTAAAGCTTTGCCACGCTTCAATTGTTCTATATCATGCTCAGAGTCAGTCCAGGTATGAGGATCTCCATCCCACCAATTGATATATCTTAGATTTCCTTGAAAATCATCTGGGGCATCTGTTATCGGTGAAGACGAATATAACGATTCCATCAAATTGTATTTATACATTATCGTAGGAATGAACAGCTCATCATTTACTATCGAATATTTAAATATTTTTTCAATATTTTTCTCTTCTTCTAGTATTATTCTAACTAAATCCTGATTAATAGATAACCAGTTAGATGCATAACCCAATCTCATGTTATATTTTTTAAAACAGTCTATTTTCACTAAACGTTGAATTTTAATCTCTAGCTTACGGTAATATGCTACAAATTTACGAACATATTTGTTCTGAATATTTCTAGCTAAGAATCTAGGAAATAAGTATCTAAATTGTACACGCTCATATACTTTATTTGATTTCAAAATCTCATCAGAGACCATGCTCAGAAAATTCTTTGATTTGTTCTGATTAAAGAATTTAAACAATTTATCTGCCGGCACTAATGGTAAATCTACACCTGACAACAAATGGAACATACTATAGTTATCGTAATTATATGCATAACGAAATCCTAACATCTCTGCAGAAATTTGTGAATAGCTTCCCCAATAAATAGGAACTCTATCTACGAGAATGACATTGGAATGTATTACACTGGACTTAAGCGAAGTAATTGTAGTTTTCTCCACATTAACTTTGCTGTCTATAATAATAAAAATATCATGTTCTTTATAATCCAACAGAGAAATTAAAAATTTCAACTGTTCAAACTTATTATGTGCAATTATTATATAAGCTTGTTTCATAATTCCTCGTTTCTTAAAATACTCGATATTCTTATTCAAATAAATTGATCTACTATACTATCTTAATCTTAAATACATTTTAGATGATAGCATAAATATAGTATATTTTAATTTTAGTCTCCACGATATTTTTTTATTTAATAACATGTTCTTAAAATCAACTTTCAATAATTCTCGATCTTTCGAAAAATCTGTTAAACCAGAGTCAGCCTTTGCACCAATTACAACAAAGCCTCCTCGTAATTTTTTAGCTTGCAGAGATTGTTTTAATTCTATACTTTGAGTGTATTCTTTCTTTATAACTTCCTCGTTTTTCGAAACGGCATCAAAAAAATCATATCTTTTCTCAGTAAAAGTCGAACGGACAATACTACCTTCTCTACGGTAATAGTTATATGTTTCAAGTGGACTAATCACAATTTTATCCGCTAAGGCAAGGTGATCCGCTACCACATAAAAGTCTTCATAGATTTTTCCAACAGGAAATGGAATTTTTTCCAAGATATTTTTGTGATAAAGCTTAGCACAAGCAGAAACTGTCGCAATCTTGTCGTCTAGCATTAGCTCAAGAGCCTTCTCTTTTGTAACAACACACAAATCCTTATAATCTGACTCCTCAAGTTGATAAGGACTATAATCATTATACTTAGACGTTGCCTTCACTTTGGTAGAAATCAAGTCTGCTTGATGCTCCTGCTTAATTTTCACTATCAATTCTAGAGTATAATCTTCCAAATAATCATCTGGGTCTAAAAAGAAAATCCACTCTGATGACGCTTTCGAAACTCCTAAATTACGGGCATCAGACAAGCCTCCATTTTCTTTATGAAAAACAGATACGTTTTCATACTGCTTAGCATACTCTTCACATAACTGAGGGGAGTTATCTGTTGAACCATCATTTACAAGGATTATTTCGAAATTTTGATACGTTTGTTTTATCAGACTGTCCATGGCAAAATGTAAATAATCAGAAACATTATAAACTGGAACAACAACACTAATAAACATCCTAAACTCCTCTCTCTTTTTCTTTCTTTTTAGAATATTTTTTCAATATTGGATTGAATACAAAACCTAGAAAATAATGAGATTTATAGTTCAAATAAGACAATCTATCAAATTTTTTTGTAGGCGTATACTCATAAGAACTCTGCTCAATTTGTCTATATAATTCTTTTGATAGTATCTTTGAGTCCTCAACCATCCATGACAAATCGATTTGTAAACTAATAAGATAGTTCAAAGTATCTGCAACTACGTTTTTTAAAATAGGATCCTCTGAAATTTTTGAAAAAAAATCTAGCACAGAATTTGTCACAGTCAAATGATGGCGAACATTTCGTTTCATACTCTCAATATTCATACTCTGCTCGGGTCGTCCGATATAGTATTGGTAAACATCATAATTCCAATAACCGAAACTATGAACATACTCTAAAGGAAAAAGAGTGTACTGAATGTCAACATAAAATGTCTTTTCACTTAAACGAATTTTATTCTCAACTAGGATAGATGTTCTGTAGGTTACCGAGTGCATTGGGATTCGTTTCTCTGGAATTCCAGAATATTCCTTACCAACCTCATACTTCTCAGCAAAATCATTTCGAACAGTAGTATTGTTATAAACATGTTGTTCTGTGAAGTCCGTAAGAACCATATCCGCATCAGTAACTGTAAGGGCATCTAAAAATTTTTCAAACTCTGATGGGATAACCCAGTCATCCCCATCAATAACTTTAAAGAACTTCCCCTTTGCCTCCTGGATACCACGATTAATTGTTGAGCCATGACCTCCATTTTCCTTTGTGATAATACGACCATTCAGCAACGAATCTTTTCTTAGAGCCTCTTCTGCTACTTTGGCTGTGTCGTCCGTACTTCCATCATTCACAATTAAGACCTCAAATTTTTGTTTGTAATCTGGGTGTACTTGCTGGAATGATTCGATTCCTTTGGAAATATAGTCCTGAATATTATAACTAGGCATTACAATTGTCAATAAACACTCTTGCATCTTATCTCCTAAATTGTCTCAATTAATTCTATCCACTGATTAAGAATTTTATTTTTATCAAATTTATCCATATTGTCTTTGGCATGTTCTGAAAAAGATTGTCGCAAATCATCATTTTCCATCAATTCAAGCAATTTCTCACTCATCTGATCCACGTCATAGCAATCAATCAGATATCCGTTGATTCCATCTTCAACAATCTCACTAGGTCCCGTCGGACATCTAAAGCTAACAATAGGAAGATTGTATTGTTGTGCTTCTAATAGGACTAAAGGTAAACCCTCATAGCGAGAAGTCATGACGTAGATACTATGATTGGGATAGATATTTTCAGTTCCTTTTACATTTCCTTTAAAATTAACTTGTGAAAAAACACTACCTTCTTCAAGTTTTCTTTTCAGCTCCTGTTCAATGAGCTTATCCCCTGAACCATATATATCCCACTGCCAATCTGTATGTCGGGATAATACTTTTATAGCTACTTTGGCAAGATAATCATACCCCTTTTGACTGTGAAATCGACCCACTGTGAGGATCTTTTTAGAATCATTATTCAAGCCTGTTTTATGGTGCTTGGTTTCTTCTATCCAATTATAAATTGTAGCTACTTTCTCTATAGGAATCTTATATTTTTTTGAGTATTTTATCCGGTCTTCCTGCGTTAAAGTAACAACCTTATCAAAATACTTCGCTCCAATATATCTCTGTATTTTTCTGCTTCTTCCATCTTGAAACTCTAAGCTGTGATGATCACAAAAAACAATTTTCACATCTAGACCCAGAGTAGCTAACCGTATCATGATATTTGTTAAAGGAGCTATTGAAAAAATCACTTCTATTCTTTCTTTTTTTATATACTCTCTGAGCTTAGTAGTTAATTTTAAAATAGCAGTTCTAATACGAATGTCACCCTTGTAAAAATTCACCAATTGAACATCTGGATGAATATCATAATTTATGAATCCATCCTCATCCAATAGAATAGACAAAAGTCTTACATCATAATGGCTTGACAACTCATTAGCCATACTGATAGCTACTTTTTCAGCTCCCCCAATTTTACTTAGATTGTATCTAACTATTGCTATTTTTTTCATATTTAACCTATTCTTATCCTTCTTTCTCACCAAGCGATATTATTTTATAGTGGTGTTGGACTCTCTGTTCTTCTGGAGGCAATTGCATGTAATTTTCCCCATAGATCGCTGTCAAATATTCTTTATACCTACAAGGACAACTCAAGGCAATTCCTTCAAATTTTAATAAGACTGGTGTTCCAAAATAATCAGAGGGTACAATCTCCCTCAATTTATATGCCCCAGTATAATTTCCTGAAAATTCTTCATAAAATGAATATCTTTTAATGGTCTTTATATATTTTTTTTGCGCCCAGTCAAAAGAAAGTATCTTTTCAATTTTAACTATGTTTGCAAAAGCAATAATCACTTTTTCAACTAAGGGCCGATTTTCTTTCTTCTGATTTACTAAACTATTAAACTGAGAAAGTTGAACCATCATCCGTCTATATAAGTATCTATACTCATGCATTTTTCTCTTAAAAGGGGCAGCAGGCATACCATCAAGTGGAAAAATGTCTATCCACAAACTCTCTACCAATTCCTCTTTACTATAATTCATTATGATTTTCGTTGAATCGTCCCGAATTACAGAGAAAGCTTTTTTATAACCCGCAGTATTTTCACTCAAAAATTTATAATTACTTGGTAACAGGTCTGGGGCTAGTTTTTTAAATTTTTCATAATCTTCTCTGGGCATGCCGATATCGATGTCATCATCCCAAGGTATGAAACCTTTATGACGTACCGCTCCTAGCAAGGTTCCACCAAGAGCATAGTAGGTTAGATTATTTTCTTCGCAAATACTAATAAACTCCTTTAAGATAGATAAAATCTTATCTTGAATGATTTTGATATCCGACATACTTTCCTCCTATATAAATCGAAATAAAACCGCCTTCCCAGTCCATGATCTTTTAAGTTCTCGTTAAATACTTCTTAGCATTTCACTATATGATTTTTTCAAACGAATTTCCCCTTAACTCTTCATCACTTTCATCAGAAAACTGATAATCTGGGTAGATTAAACTACCTAACAATATCCAAAAAATATTGTAATGAAGGTACAAATTCAAATCATCAATCATGGAATGAAAACTCATCAATATCAAAATAAAAGCAAGAACCCATTGGCGACTTTTAATTACTTTAAATAAAGTTAAAGTTAGAAGCGAGATCATCAATGCTAGAATTAGTAAACCGTATTTTTGTGAAATTTGAATGTATAAATTGTCCACATACAAGTATGTCTGATCATTTCTTACACCTTCAATAGTAAGAGCATTACCATTCCATTCAACTGATCTACCGAACAAGCCATAACCATAAAGTTGGAGAGATTTGTTTGCTAAATAAATACGACCACCCAACATATAGTTTAATTTAAAAAGAAAATTATTGACAAAAGAATTAGTTGAATTTAGATAGATTTGCACAAGCCAAAAACTTGCTATTGCATTTACAATAAAAGTTAGTTTAAAAATATTAAATATATTTCCTAAGTTAGTGAATAAATTGGGAATCCATTTTATTAATAAATTGCAGACCAATAGTATACAAGAACTATAAAATGTCAACCGGGAATCGGTTTGATCATATACCCAGTAAGTACAAAGTGCCAAAAAGAACCACTGCCAATAATAAATCTTATCTTTCTTTAAGTACAATGAAATGGCAACTATATTCATCAGTAAAATTGACGGAAATAATGCATACCTAAAACCTAAATAGCTACGGACTCGAGCCCCTGATATCTCTAGATAATTAGATATAACCCCTAATTTTGCACTGATTATTACAAATGATAACAAGAAAATACTTATTATGATGGATGTTTTTGCTACACTCTTAAAAGAAATATCACGCAATGCATAAATGAATAATATCCCTATTGCAACATTAGAACTAAAACCATTTATTTTTCCTACAATGAGATAAATTAAAGATGTTATACACAATCCTATAACAGCTCTATAATCATAATTTCTTTTAAACAATTCTTTTATAGATAATATAAAGAGTGATAGAGCTATCACTAGTTTAGATACTATTCTAGGTAGATATTGAGCATAAAAAGTCACATCTAATATTGAAACGATTAAAAACATTCCTAAGGCAACAAGAGCCAAAAGTTCTGGTACAGATTTTATTTTTAGTACTACTTTCATCCTTATTATTCATCCCTATCTAAAAACTCTGTCCATATTTTTTCCCGAAGAATTTTGCTTGTAGGAAGGATTTTCCTTTTTGAATCAAGTCAATTTTCTCCATATAGATAAACGGTATCTCTTTTACCCGCAAATCTTGTTTTGCCAACCAAACATTGAACAATCGTTCACTAATACGACCAAATAATCTAGCGTCAAAAGCAGAATAGCCTGTAACGTCCAATCTTCTATAGAGTTCATCGATAATCGGGAACAACCATTCACAATAGGCTGCTACATTTTCTTTGGACATGATAAACATATTGAACATATAGCCACTGCGTTGCTTCATGACCTGATCAAAAGCGACGATATAATCCGGTCTCAATTCGCTAACAATCTGACGTGTCACGTCTAAATGATTGGCATCATGAGTATGTGCATAGTGTGAGTATAGCGTTTCAATATAATATTTCCTTTTTTTAGGAACAACAACATCGTATTTTGACAGCAAGTTTTTGACTTCTGACTTTGAAAGAATAATATCATCCATACTAATTGCTTCTCTATATGTGTGTCGTTTTGATGTGAAATATCTACGGTAATGTACCAATCCAAGATAATCACATTCTAAATTTTTCCAAGCCCAGTATAATCCTGTCAATTCACAATAATAAGGATTGAGGTGTGAGATATGATTACCTTGATCATCTCGTTGGTAGCATAAATTTTCCTTTCCTTCACTGCCAACCTGAACAGGAACATATAAGTCCTTATCGTCTGGCATTTGAAATCTTTTATGAGTAGCTACTATAATTTTATACTTTTTTGACATTTCTACATCCTAACTCCAATTCCTAAAATCTTGCCTCACTGGACAATTCTTTAGATTGAATTCCCATTCATTTTTTCAAGCAAAAAACACTAGATCAAATCCACTTATTCATAATGCTTCCTTCACTTGAAAAAATGAATACGAATACCCAAGAAACGTTATTCGTATTCAACTTCATCTTTCTATCTATTTTTTGCTAGATGATTTAGCTCATACATCAATGAGCCCCTTCTCCAGACAGAACTTTTTTTATTGTCAAAAAGAAGATTTTGACATCCAACAAAAAGGATTGGTTCCGAGGATAGTACAGCTCCATTTCACAGCGTTCAGGATAATATACCTCACTCCTACCAGAAACTTGCCACATCCCTGTAATACCTGGCCGTACAGATAACAAAACTTCCTGTTCTTCCTTAGAATACTCCTCTAACTCATTCTCTAAAATCGGTCTAGGTCCAATAAGACTCATATCACCTAACATTAAATTTATAAATTGAGGAATTTCATCAATACTCGTTTTTCTTATAAAATCTCCGATATTGGTAAGACGAGGATCCTCATTTGGAGGTAATTTATAACTGTTATTTATATATTTTTCATAGAGTGCTTTATTTGCGGTCAAAACTTCTTCAGCATTTTCAACCATTGATCTAAATTTAATAATTTTAAATTTTTTCCCTCTTAACCCCACTCTGTATTGTGTAAAAAATATACTCCCTTTATAACCTTTTATTTTATAGATAATATAAATTATTAGAAAACAGGGCAAGACTATGAATATTGTTCCAAACAAGCCAATAAGAACATCCATAACTCGTTTTATGCTAATATAGATAATGCTGTTTCTTTTCACCTTAACCCCTTCCCCATGATAAGTATCTCAATTAGTTTCGCTACTACAAACTGGTTTACTCTTTCCCGTAATTCCCATAACTCCCATAAGAACCGTATTTGTCTACTGAAGTATCGAATTTGTTCAACACAACTCCTAAAAACGGCTTCCCAGTTTGTTCCAACTGTTCTTTCGCTTTTTGAATATCCCGTCGATTTGTTTCACCTGCTGCTGTCACTAAAATAGAAGCATCACATTTTCGCGTAATAATAGCTGCATCAATCACGGCACCGACAGGAGCAGTATCTACAACGATATAGTCAAAATATTTACGCAAGGTTTCAAGCATTGTACTGAAATTCTTACTTTGAAGAAGAGCTGTCGGATTTGGTGACACAGAGCCCGCTTGAATGACAAAGAGATTTTCGATATTGGTATCACAAAGCCCCTGTGACAGGTCTGTAGTCCCTGATAGAAATTCTGTCAGACCTGTAATTTTATCCCTTGCTTTAAAGACACCTGACATAACAGAATTGCGAATATCTCCATCAATCAGCAGTGTTTTATAACCTGCACGCGCAAAAGCATAAGCGATATTGGTGGAAGTCGTTGATTTTCCCTCTCCCGGTTTCACAGAAGTGATAGAAAACACTTTCAAATCATCTCCACTTAACTGTAGGTTCGTGCACAAAGCGTTATAATATTCCTCTGCCTTTTTTACAAGATCCAATTTTGCCTGTGAGATTTCTAACGTTGGCATAACTTCCTCCTATTTCATTTTATCCAAATCTGGAACGACTCCTAAAAGTGGAATTTGTAGTACATCTTCGACATCTTCAGGACGTTTCACACGGGTATCGAGTAACTCAATCAAAAGAACAGCAATTACTGTTACGACGGCTCCTCCAAGAAAACCAAACAAGGCGTTGCGTCGAACATTTGGAGAAGAGGGAGTCGTAGCTGGTCGCGCTTCTTCAAGTGTCGTTACATCAGATACTCGCGTTACAGCGATGATCTTTTCTGCAGCAACTTCTCGTAGAGAATTAGCGATGCGACTGGCTTCCTCTGGTTGTTTATCCTTGACAGAGATTGAGACGATACGAGTGTCAGCTGGTACAGTCACTTGAACTTTGCTAGCTAACGTTTTTGCTGCCATGTCCAATTTCAAATTTGTCACTACCTTTTCCAATACATCCTGCGAAAGGATGATTTCGCGGTAGTCTTTTACCAGATAAGAACCTGCCTGCAAGTCCTGATTTGTCAGTCCCGGCTTGTCTCCTTGATTACGGTTGACTACGTAAATACGCGTGGTACTCGTATATTCTGGTTTAACAATAAAAGTGCTATATGCAAAAGCTCCCGCTCCTGTCACAAGTGCCACCAATAAAATCACTAGCTTGCGTTTCCATAAGGTTTTAAGTAATTGAAATACATCAATTTCTATCGTATTTTGTTCTTTCATCATTTCTCCTAAATTAGTTGATCCATTACAATTTTTCGAGGATTGTCTATAAAGAGTTCTTGAGCCTTCGCTTCTCCGTATTTTTGGGTAACAAGGTCATATGCTTCTGCCATATGAGGAGGTCTACCGTCTAGATTGTGCATATCACTTGCAATGACATGAACCAAATCCTGCTCTAAAAAATACTGAGCTCTTTTTTTCATGAATTTATAACGTTCTCCAAAAAGTTTGGGCTTGAGGACATGTGAACTATTTACTTGCGTGTAACAGCCCATATCGATCAGTTCTCGAACGCGTTTTTCATTATTTTCCAGAGCATCATAGCGCTCGATGTGGGCAATGACTGGAGTAATTCCCAACATCAAGATCTTGCTCAAGGCGCTATGAATATCGCGATAAGGGGTGTTCATACTAAACTCTATCAAGGCATAACGACTATCATTAAGAGTTGGAACCCGCTTTTTTTCCAGCTTATCCAGAACATCTGGTGTGTAGTAAATTTCAGCCCCATAAGCAATGACCAAGTCACTCGCCACTTCCTTAGCTATTTCCCGAACCTGAAGAAAGTTTTCTGCTATCTTCTCTTCTGGAGTTTCAAACATGCCCTTGCGACGGTGAGAAGTAGAGACAATGGTTCGCACCCCCTGCCTGTAGGCTTCTATCAAGAGAGACTTGCTTTCCTCTCTTGACTTGGGGCCATCATCTACATCAAAGACAATGTGCGAATGAATATCAATCATTTCATTTTCCCTCCAACACGTCTTGAATAGCAGCTTTGACAGATGCAAGGCTACTGTCGTCAATTTCCATCATGTAAAGGTTACTATCTGGCATCGCATAGGAAGGAAGATCCATCCGTCCTGTACCTTTCAAGTCTTGCGAATTCACTTTGTAAGTTCCACCACTTTCTAACTGAGCATTGACCAAATTCATCATGGTCTCAAGTGGCATATTTGTTTGGATAGAATCTTGCAAGCTATCAATGATCGTACTATAATTTTTCAGTGCTTCGGTTGACGTTAATTTTTGAAGGATAGCCACAATCACCTTTTGTTGATTGCGCCCGCGGTCACGATCGCCATCTGCTAGGGAGTAGCGCTCACGAACAAAACCGAGAGCCTGTTCTGAATCAAGATGAACATTGCCTGCAGGGTAATACTTTCCATTCGTATGGGCAGTAAATTCTTGATCATTATAAACATCAATCCCACCCAACAAATCAATCAATTTCAAGAAAGAAGTGAAGTTCAATCGCACATAGTAATTGATATCCACTCCATAGAGATTTTCTAAGGTGTGGATGGATGAATCAACTCCATAAATGCCCGCATGGGTTAATTTATCTTTTTGATTATTTCCACCGTCTGCGATTGGTACATAAGCATCACGTGGCGTTGTGGTCAAGAGGATTTTCTTGGTATCTCGATTGACAGTCATCAGGATATTGACGTCTGAACGCGACACTGAACTAATCGGGCCATAGGTATCAATTCCACTAACATAGATATTGAAAGACTGATTCTTAGACGTCTTAGGAGCTTCTACTTTTTTAGTGAATCCCTTGGTATAAATCTTTTTAATCTTTGACGCGTAGTCTGGATACTCTGACTCGATGATATTTTCAAAGACACTATTTAAGACAATGGCCTTGGTGTCACCTGCAATCAGACTCTTGTAAGCCGCCAAGTAAGACGAACTCTGGTCGACCGTCAAATCGGTATTCTGACTTGACTTGATATCAGCTAGTAGTTTTTGAATATTTTCATTATCAGTCCCAGTCGGTGCTGTCACACTCGTCAGTTGCGTAACATTCCCAATCTCACTATCTGCTAAAACAGCGACACTGATCGAATATTCTGAGTAATTAGAAGTCGCATTTAAACGATTGGTCAGTCCAACAAACTGCTGTACTGCAAAGAGCGACACAGAGCTGACAAGGATAGAGAACACCAACAGAAAAATAGTAAATTTTTCAGCTTTTTTATAGATAATCAAGAGCAGCCCCACTAAGGCAACTAGTAGGACTAACGCAGTTGCCACTAGATTAAGATATCTAAAAGCAAGGATATGGTATTTAAAAATCAAAAACAATAAAAAGCCAGCCAACAATAGATAAACAGCTAACAAGGCTATGTTAACGCTTCGCTTTACTCTCCCCGAGCGAGATCTCTTTGAACGTTTCGTCATGACATTCCCCTATACTATAATAATTAAAGTAATTATATCACAAAAGTAGAGTAAATTCCATTCATTCCCACAATTCTCAGCGTTTTCATTCATTTTTTCTCAGCTATATTTTGAAGTGACCGCTTTCATTATTTAGGAGCTTGAGCAAACAAAAATAAGGTCCCTTGCAAGAGACCTTATTTCAACTTTTTATTTGATATGATTTTCAAATTCTTTTTGACTTTGTTCGATAGCCTTTTTACTTTCTTCTTCCCACTTAGCCTTAGCTTCATCAAATTGTTTCTTGGTAACAGGATCTTTTTGCAGTCTCATGTACTTGTAGTTGTTTCCATCACCTTTGATTCCCACTAGAGAGTAGGCACGTGTAAACGGAGTTACTTTAGTTACAGAGGCTGTACCACCATTTGACATAGCAGACATGACTAGAGAATTGTCAATCATCCAAGCTTGAGCTTCAGCGTATTTTTCATAACGTTTAGCAACATCTTGATTCTCAGCATCTGCTTCTTTTAGAAGTTTTGTATAGGTATCAAGTCCTAGGCTCTTGATGAGTTCTTGATCTTCCTTAGCATCTAGACCGAAAATTTTGAGATAAAAACCATTTTCGGCATTGAATGGATCCAGATAAGTTGACGGATCTTGATAATCACCAACCCAGCCATCAAAGTTCAAATCGTAATCACGAGCCGCTGGATTTGGTGCTAGGAAGGCAACATTCCCAAAGTCATCCGTTGAAAGCTGTTGAACATCAATGACGACATTATCAGAACCTAATACTGTTTCAAGTGTTTGTTTAAGCGAATTCATCCCAGAAACTGCATTTTTATTGGTTTGATCAACTGGGACGTCCAAATGGATCGGGAAGGTAACCCCTTGGGCTTCCAATTCCTTTTTAGCTTCCGCAAATTTTGCTTGGGCCTTTTCCTTGTTGAAGTAACCGTCCTGGGCATCCGCCAAGTTGATTCCTGACCACTCAGTTCCGTAGTTCACAAGCTTAGAAGCTGTTACTTCTCCAAAGGTCTTATCTCCCACCTGGACAAATGTTGGGGGAACAAGGGTATTTCGAAGGGTCTTGCTTGCCGCTTCTTGACCGTTAGATTGGGCAGAGTAGGTCGTACGATCGATAGCAAAGTTAAGCGCCTGACGGAAGTTCTTATTTAAAATCGCTGTTTGCGTTGAGTTCTTTTGTTGTTCTGATGTTTTAGCAGTATGGTTATAGGCTTTACGGTTAACGTTAAAGTTGAAGTACCAAGAAGTCTTGTCTTGTAAGCTATGAACAATGTTGTCTTGATATTTTTCTTTCGTCTTGGCATAGCTCGAGCTATTTGGATAGACTCCCGCAAGTGAGTAGGCACCACTTTCAAAGTTTCGGATGGTCATCTCCTGATCTGAACCATCAAAGTAGGCTAACTTAACTTTCTCAATGGTTACTTTATCATGGTCATAATAGTGTGGATTCTTGACATACTCGATTGAAGATTTTGATGTGAAATCTTTTAACAAGTAAGGTCCATTGTAAAGGATGCTGTTTGGCGTCAAGGTCCCAAATTCTTTATCCTTTGATTTCAAGAACTCTTCGTTAACCGGAAAAAGGATACTGTTGGTTGTCTTTGAGTTCCAGTAGGGCTCTGGTCGAGTCAAAGTGTACTCAACTGTATAGTCATCCAAGGCTTTAACACCAACTGTTGTGAAGTCATTGGTCGCACCTGTCACATAGTCATTCAATCCCTTGATAGAATTTTGAATAAGATCCATGGCTTGCCCTTTGTTGTCCGCAGCATACTTGATCCCAGTGACAAAGTCTTGGGCTTTGACTGGAGCATACTCTTCTCCATCAGCTGTGTACCACTTGGCATCTTTTCTGAGTTTGTAGGTATAGGTCAAACCATCTGCTGAAACAGACCAATCCTCAGCTAGAGCTGGCGTTAGGTTGCCATAGCTATCATTTTCCAGCAAACCATCTACGAGATTCGTAATAATGGCAGTATTATCTGCATAATAGTCTAAAAGATAGTTGAATGTCGTTGGATTTGCACTAAATGTTGATGAGAAAGTGCTTGTATCTGTATTGGACTTTCCACAAGCTGTCAGTAAAATCCCTGTAGCTAACATAAGACCAGTTCCGATTAGTCTTTTTTTCATTTTGATCATCATCTACTCCTTCATGTCACTTTTTATAACATAGGTACATTTTATCAAATTTATCCTAAATTGTAAAGTTTATGGTTTTACGACGACTGATGTCTCAAAATCAGAAAAAGGAAGCACAGATTTTCTGCAACTTCCTTTTCTTTTATAGACTATTTGACGTGTTTTTCTAGCTCTTTTTGGTATTTGGCATTTGTTTCAATTTTTTCTTTCTGCCATTTCTTGAGAGCTTCTTCGTATTCTTTTGTAGTCACGACATTCTTTTGCAGCTCCAAACCTTTGAATACAAACGGGTCTCCCTTGATTCCGACTTGAGAGTATGCTTTTGTGAATGGCACAGTACGGCTAACAGTTGGAGAACCACCTGAAGAGGCAACTGGGATCAAGAGCGAGCTATCAGACACCCAGGCTTGAGCTTTAGCATATTTCTCATAACGCTTATTGAGATCGCTTGTTTCAGCTGCGGCATCATCCAAGAGTTTCTTGTATTCGTCTAGACCAACTTGAGCCATCACTTCTGGGTCTTTCCCACGGGTGATACCCAAGTGTTTAAGGGCAGAACCCTTCTTAGCATCAAGAATGTTTAGGTAGGTAGCTGGGTCTTGATAGTCTGGTCCCCAACCAGTTCCATTCAAGTCATAGTCTTTTTGGGATGGAACCTTAGCTTGAGATGTAATGCTCATTTTTTCATTATCGGTCATTTGAAGAACATCGACAATGACATTCTCCGTACCGAGTGTTGATTCGATAGACTGCTTGAGTGAGTTAGTTTGTTGAACTGCAATCACATCGGTCTGTTCAACTGGAACATCCAAACGGATTGGGAAAGTGACACCCTTGGCTTGCAATTCTGCCTTAGCCTTTGCAAAGGCTGCCTTGGCTTTTTCAGGACTGTAAAGCGTATCCTTACCATCAGTAAGGGCTACATCTTTCCATTGGTCCCCGTAAGAAACCAGCTCTGCCTGAGCCAACTCTCCAAAGGTCTTTTCACCTACTTGAACGTAGTCATGAGGCACTAGGCTGTTACGGATAATTTTGTCCGCACCTTCTTCACCATTCAACTGAGCAGTGTAAGAATGACGGTCAAGGGCAAAGTTCAGCGCCTGACGGAAGTTCTTATTAAGAAGAGCTTCTTTTGTTGATGTTTTTTGAACCTCGTCTGTTTTAGCTGTTTTATTGTAAGACTGGCGATTTACGTTAACAGTGAGGTAGTAGCTTGTCGCTTCTTGTGGACTGTAGACAATCTTATCACCGTACTCTTTTTTAGTTGACTCAAAATTTGAGCTTGTTGGGAAGAGACGAGCTGTTGTATAAGCTCCTTGCGTAAAGCTTCGAATCAAAGATTCTTGGTCGGAACCATCATAGAAGGTTAGTTTAATGTTGTCAATCTTAACATTGTCCTTGTCCCAGTAGTTCGGATTCTTTTCATATTCGATGACTGATTTTGAAGTCAATGATTTCAAAAAATAAGGACCGTTATAAAGAATACTTGATGGTGTTGGTGCACCGTAGTCGCTCCCTTTAGAATTCAAAAATTCTTCGTTAACTGGAAGCATGGTAGCAGTTGTAACTTTAGAGTTCCAGAAACTTTCTGGTTTGTTGAGCGTATATTCAACCGTGTAATCGTCAACAGCTTTCACTCCTACAGTAGAAAAGTCATTGCTTTCTCCACTGATGTAGGCAGCCAAGCCTTTGATAGAATCTTGAAGGAGAGAGAGGCCGTCTGATTTACCATCAGCTGCGTGTTTCAGACCCGTAACAAAATCCTGAGCCTTGACTTCAGCATACTCTTCTCCTTCAGAAGTATACCATTTTACACCCTTACGAAGTTTGTAGGTATAGGTCAAGCCATCTTTAGAAACGGACCAGTCTTCTGCAAGCGACGGAATCAAGTTCCCGTATTTATCGTTTTCCAAGAGGCCATCGACAACGTTGGCTATAACGTCAGAAGTTGAGCTCTTGCTCGTCACGCTGTAGTCCAAAGATGATGGATCTATTGCATAGACATAAGAAAATGTCTTGGGAGCATCAGCCTTTTTTTCACTTTGCCCACAAGCGGTTAACAGAAGTGCTGCACTCAAGACAGCACCTGCTCCTAAGAGCCACTTTTTCGATCTCATAAGTAATCTCCTTAAAGATAGTGTTTTCACCATTATACCCTATTTTTTCATAAAAGCAAGGACTTTCAAGCAATTTTTTAGAAAATTCTAACAAATATTTTTAAAAGATTTTTCTATACAATTTTTAGTAAAAAACCTCAAGCTTCAAAAGCTTGAGGTTCGCTCATTTTAGTCAGTCATTTCCACACAGAAGGCATCCCATGAAGCCAAGGTCTGTTTCTCAACTGCTTCTTGAGCCACAGTATTTTCAATCAAGACAGATTTAACTTTTCCTTCTACTGAAAAGCTTTGTTTTTCATTGGACAAATTAGCCACGACTAGGAAGCGACGGTCACCGTCCTTACGGATATAAGCAAAGACCTTATCAGCTGTATCAAGTAATTCAAAATCAGCTCGAATCAACCAGCTGTTCTCCTTACGGATCTGGATGAGTTTCTGATAGGTATAGAAAATAGAATCTGGATTTTCCAGTGCTTCTTGAACGTTGATTGCTTGGTAGTTTGGATTAACTGCCAACCAAGGTTGACCTGTTGAAAAGCCAGCATTTTTACTCTCATCCCATTGCATTGGGGTACGGGCATTATCACGTCCAATGACACGGATGCTATCCATGATTTCCTCTATAGAAACGCCTTTTTCAAGAGCTTCACGCGCATAGTTGAGGGATTCAATATCTTCTACTTGGTCCAGTGTTTCAAATGGATAATTGGTCATCCCAATCTCCTCACCTTGGTAGATATAAGGTGTCCCTCTCATGAGATGAAGCAAGATTGCAAAGGCTTTGGCAGATTTTTCACGGTATTCTTGGTCATTTCCCCAGATAGAGACGATACGAGGGAGGTCATGATTGTTCCAGAAGAGCGAATTCCAACCGTCTTCAACTCCCAACTCTGTCTGCCATTTGTTGAAAATTTCCTTTAATTTCCCTACATTTAACTCTTTTTGGTAATGCCACTTAGGTTGCCCTTCCTGATATTGAAGACAGATATGTTCAAACTGGAAGACCATAGACAATTCTTGTCCCTTTGGATCAGAGTATAGTTTGGCAATTTCTGGTGTAGCTCCCCAGGTCTCTCCTACTGTCAAGAGATTCTTATCTCCAAAGGTGGCTTGGTTCATCTCCTTGAGATAAGGGTGGAGCATAGGACCATTATTCACTACCTTCTTGTCAGGAATTTTCCCAATCATGTCAATGACATCCATACGGAAACCGCCAATGCCTTTATCAATCCAGAAGTTCATCATCTCATAAATTTTCTGGCGCAGTTTTTCATTTTCCCAGTTGAGATCAGGCTGTTTCTTACTGAAAAAGTGAAGATAGTATTGCCCTGACTTTTCATCGTATTCCCAAGCAGACCCACTAAAGATAGACTCCAAATCATTGGGCTCATCTCGCCAGATATAGTAGTCTCGCTCAGGGGTGTCGGGATTTTCACAGGCTTCGACAAACCAAGCATGTTCATCTGAGGTATGATTGACCACTAAGTCCATGATAATTCGGATGTCTCGTTTCTTAGCTTCCGCGATCAGTTCATCCATGTCCTCCATAGTCCCGAAAATAGCTGCAATCGCTTGATAATCAGCAATATCATAGCCATTATCATCCATCGGACTGTCATAAACGGGAGAAAGCCAAATCGCTGTAACCCCTAGCTTGGCTAGATAGTCTAACTTACTAGTAATTCCTGGCAAATCACCAATTCCATCTCCGTTGCTATCCATAAAACTCTTTGGATAGACTTGGTAAACCACGGCATTGTGCCACCATTTTTCTTGCATCTTCTTACCTCATTATTTTAATAATCTATAGTCTATGATAGCGCTTTTTTAAACTTAGTGCAAGCGTTTGCCTAATCTTTTTGATTTCTTTTTTGACTCCGTAGTTTCCTATCTTCCAATTTTTTATTATAATAGAGGTCAGAGGTAAAAAAATGAAAAAACAAGCTTTTAGTTCTGAACAATATTTAAATCTGCAACGCGACCACATTTTGGAGCGCATTAACCAATTTGACGGCAAGCTCTACTTGGAGTTTGGTGGTAAAATGTTAGAAGATTTCCACGCTGCTCGAGTTCTTCCTGGTTATGAGCCTGACAATAAAATCAAGCTCTTACAAGAATTGAAAAAGCAGGTTGAGGTTGTGATTGCCATTAACGCTAGCAATATCGAGCATTCCAAAGCACGTGGTGACTTGGGCATTTCTTATGACCAAGAAGTTCTTCGTTTGATTGATAAATTCAATGAATTGGGAATTTTTGTTGGCTCCGTTGTCATTACACAATATGCTGGCCAACCCGCTGCAGATGCCTTCCGCAACCAACTTGAGAAAAACGGAATTGATTCTTATCTTCATTATCCAATCAAAGGATATCCAACTGATATGGATCACATCATTTCTCCTGAAGGTATGGGGAAAAACGACTATATCAAAACCAGTCGCAACTTGATCGTCGTAACAGCTCCTGGACCTGGTTCTGGAAAATTGGCCACTTGTATGTCCAACATGTACCACGACCAACTCAATGGCATCAAGTCTGGTTACGCTAAGTTTGAAACCTTCCCAGTCTGGAACCTGCCCCTTCATCATCCAGTCAACTTGGCCTATGAGGCTGCCACCGCAGACCTTGACGATGTCAATATGATTGACCCTTTCCATCTCCAAACCTACGGAGAAACAACGGTCAACTACAACCGTGATATTGAAATTTTCCCAGTACTCAAACGTATGTTGGAACGCATTCTCGGTGAATCTCCATACGCTTCACCAACAGATATGGGTGTCAACATGGTTGGCTTCGCTATTACAGATAATGAGGCTGCTATCGAAGCTTCAAAACAAGAAATCATCCGTCGCTACTATCAGACTGTACTTGATTTTAAAGCTGAAAAAGTCGGAGAAACTGCTGTCAAGAAGATTGAACTTCTCATGAACGACCTCAGTATCACACCTGCAGACCGTAAGGTTGCTGTTGCTGCACGCCAAAAAGCAGAAGAAACTGGTGGTCCTGCCCTAGCTCTTGAATTGCCAAACGGGGAAATCGTAACTGGTAAAAACTCTGAACTCTTTGGTCCTACAGCTGCTGCCTTGATCAATGCCATCAAGAAATCAGCTGACATTGCTAAGGAAGTGAAACTAATCGAGCCTGAAGTTGTCAAACCAATTCAAGGCCTTAAGATTAATCATCTAGGCAGCCGCAATCCTCGCCTCCACTCAAATGAAATTTTGATTGCACTTGCCATCACAGCTATGGAAAATCCTGATGCTGCGCGTGCCATGAAGGAACTTGGTAACCTCAAAGGAAGCGAAGCCCACTCAACCATCATCTTGACCGACGAAGACAAGAATGTCCTTCGCAAACTAGGTATCAACGTAACCTTTGATCCTTACTACCAATACGACCGTTTGTATCGGAAGTAAATAAACAAGGCTGGATAAAACTCAATTTGAGTAAAAATCCAGTAAATCTTTACATGATAAAAGATAAAACGCATAATATCAAGGCTTTTGAACACTTGATATTATGCGTTTTTATGATTTTTTCATCCTCATTTATTTCAATGAAATTGCCAACTCAACACAGGCTCCTCCTTGGTCTGGATTGAGCAGGGTCAGACGACCACCGTGCAAGAGAGCTACCTGCTTAGAAAAGGCTAAGCCGATGCCGTGATGGGGATTAGCTGAATTGCGGCTTTGATCACTCTGGTAGAAGAGCTGTTCCGCTCCTAGCAGCATCTCCTCTGAAAATGAAGGACCATTGTTCCAGATAGCAAAAACCAACTGGTCCTGCTGTACTGATACCGCCAGCTTCACTTCCTTTTGGCCCTGGTCAGCATGTTCAAGCGCATTCAGTAAAATATTGAGCAAAGCTCGTTTGAGATAGTCCAAATGAATGGACAAAATCAGACTAAGATCACAATCTTCTTGGAGATAAAAACGATAGCTTTCCTGTTTGCTGAACAGTGCCCAGTCGTCCTGTAGATCAGCCAAAAAGTCCCCTAAGGAAAGTTGACTGAACTGATTAGCATCAATCTGAAAAGTCTTAGCATAATCAATCAAAGAGCCACAATACTCTTCCATCTTGTGACTAGCCTGCAAAATCTCAACAGCATAGTCTGCCTGTGGCTGGTCCAACTGCGCCAATTCCAAGAGCTCAGCATTCCCCTTAATCACAGTTAGGGGCGTCTTCAAATCGTGCGATGTCGCTGATAGCTGTAAAATCAACTCCTGATTATGCTGCTGCTCTCTTTCTAGAAGACGAGCATTTTCTTGATGGCTGCTTCGTAAATCGCTATAAACTTCTAGCATTTCCTCGATCCGAAAAAGCTGGCTTTGATTTTCTTCTAAAAGCTTCTCGCTCCTTAGCATTTTTATTTCCCTGTCGATTTTTCGGAGTAATTTCAAAATATGATAAAAAGTAATCAGCAGCAAGCTCCCTGCCCAGAAGAACAAAGTGAAAAGGGCATAATCGCTGCCTTGTGTAAATTCATAGCCGATAAGCACAAAAATCAAAACATGAAAAAAGACGATTTTTAAACTGGTTGTCCAGACTAGGCTTTTGAAATTACGGGTTCTAATTGCCATCTATAGCCTACTCCTCTCACTGTTGCGATTACTTGCAGTCCTTCTTGTTTGCATTTTTGGCGAATTTGATATACGTATTCTGAGATGGAGCGAAGCTGTGTTTCTGAGCTTTCTGGGTAAAGCAAGGTATGCAGGCGTTCAGCTGAAAAGGTCTGCTTGGGATTGCTAGCTAATAAATGCAGCAACTTAAACTCTCGCTCTGAAAATTTCAAGACTTTACCAAAACAGGCAACTTCATAGCGCTCTGGATAAAATTGACAAGAAGTAATTTCAGAATAGCGCTCCTTCCGTCTTTCCTCTCGCCGAAGATGAGCTCTGACACGCGCCAGCAATTCTTTGGTTCCAAAAGGTTTGACAATATAGTCATCCGCTCCACGAAAGAGTCCCTCCACCTTGTCTGCCTCCAACTCCTTAGCCGTCAGAAAAATGATTGGACATGAAAGATGAGGACGAATGTAGGAACACAACTCAAAACCATTAACAGGCTCCATCATCACATCCAGCAGAATCAAGTCATATCCGACAAAATGCGTCAGCTCTAGGTCTTCTATCCGATCAAGCGTCGCCACATCATAAGCATCGAGCTCTAGGACGTTTTTCACCAGCTTCAAAATACTCCGGTCATCATCAACCACCAAAATACGATACTGTCTCATGAGTTCCATTATAGCATACCTCTAGCGAACATCTCGTTTCAAGGTTAAGAATATAGCAGAGCTCCAAACCAAAGCTAGCCAGAACAGCTGTATTCCCAGCCCTGATAGTTCTATTGAATGCTGAAGTCCTTCATACTCAAAAAGATTTAGCGTAGCCAGATCGGGCAGGTATTTTGCTTCTTTGATGAAAGTTGCCAATAAACGACTGAGGCCAATCAAGAGAGGAAAGAGCACCGACACCGGCACAACCCAAGATTGAAATAGCAAAGCGAGGCCGGCAGTTAAAAAAGCCAGAAAAAGATTGCTGAGAAGACCAAAAGAGCTGTAATAGAGGAATTTCCCCAGTAAGGACCAGCTAAAGTCTAGGTCAAAACGCGCCAGCATAACAAGGAAACAGCTGCCTACCATGACACTGTAGAGAGCCAAGAGCAGCAAGACCAGAAAAAGGAATCTCCCCGCCAACCAAGCCTTTCTATTTGATACAGTTAGAAAATTCGTTCGCATCCCAGACTTGACAAACTCCTGGGCAAAATAGAGTGAAGTAAAGATGACCATGACAGGCTGCGCTAGATAGAGGGCATGTAAAGTCTCGCTCAGAGCTTTCGTCTGGCCAACTGCTGTCTGACTATAGTCAAGATTCATCAGAAAAAATGGAACGACTAGCAGAGCTACCAAGGCTGCACCAAGAGCGAGGTAGTAAGAACGGAACTTAATCCATTCACTTCTAAGCAGAGCTTTGATCATCAGTATCGCCCTCCTAAATCCGTCTTCAAAAAGCGCAGAGAGGTCATGCCGCCGATGACTAGTAACCATGCGCCTAGTATCAACAGCCCTTGCAAGGGATTGTTGACATATTGGGAAGTTGGCGTTGCCACAAACAACTCTCCAGCTGGCTGTGGCAGATAAGCTCCCCAACTCGTGTGAGCTGCCAGGTAGTTCCCCAGATTATAGATTTGGGGTACGAGAAAAAGCAGAGGAACTAGCATGGTCCGAGCCAATAAACCTAACAAAAACGAAAGGATTCCCAATAAGGTCAGAGATAAGGTTTTCCACAAAATCAGACTCCAAGCTGCCTGATTGAGCAGAATCGGATCAAGCCCTTCCTTTCCTAAAGCCAGATGCATGGCCATATAACTAAAGCAAATTGATAAAAAGCTAGTAGCAAGAGAAAAGCAAGCAAAGGTCATGAGTTTCCCCACAAGCAACTTCAGTCGGTTATTACAGGTCAAGAGGCTAGTTCTCAAGCTATGAGACTGAAATTCCATAGCCCCCAAAATTCCAGCTAAAATGACCAAAACCATGCCCGCCATAGAAGCTCCATTGAGGCCTAGATATTCCAGCGGGTCAATGGCTTCTGCCAGACCGGGAACCGTCTTAGGGGTGGCATCCAAGCCAATAGACAAATACTGTCGGCCCTCCAGCCAGGATACGACAGGCACCAATAGCAACATAAAGGCCATACTCACTCTGAAAGCCTTTGTTGAGCGGATTTTCAACCATTCTGAATGCAATAAGGACAGCGTTTCTTTCATCTTAAACCTCCTTTGTCAAATCAAAGAAGAGTTCTTCTAGACTGTCTGAATCTTGCAGCACCTCTTCCAATCTTCCCTGCTCAATAATTCGCCCATGATGAATCAAGACTACATCATCAGTCACCATTTGCACCTCTGATAGGATATGGGAGGATAGAAGTACCGTTTTTCCTAAATCAGCCTGCTGACGGATGAACTTTCTAAACCACTTAATCCCACTTGGATCTAGTCCATTAGTCGGCTCATCTAATATAAGAAACTGAGGATCACCCAGCAAAGCTGCTGCTAAACCCAACCGCTGACCTTCCCCCAGAGACAGGCTTGACAAGAGGTCCTTCCTCTTATGAGCGATTCCAGTCATCTCCAAAACCTCATCGATCCGAGACTTGGGAATAGCATTACTCGCCGCAATAATTCTCAAGTGGTCATAGACCTTTCGATTGGGCAGACCGCCAATGCCGTCAAAGGCTGCACCTACCGTTCTGAGCGGATAAGTCATTGACTGATAAGTTCGCCCATCAAAAGTCGCAGTTCCTGCTGTCGCCCGATCTAAGCCCAAGAGAATCCTCAAGGTCGAACTTTTCCCTGCACCATTTGGGCCTAGAAAAGCTGTAATCCGGCCGCTTCTAGCTGTAAAAGAAATATCTTCTAAAATCTGCTTGCTGCCATGCTTTTTGCAGACGCCTTCTATTTTCACCATATGTTCCATACTGAACTCCTTTATCTTTATTTTCTCCAGTATATGCAATCTAGTTCAGAATTAGTTCAGAGATTAAACAGAAATTTCAGAAAAAATTGATCCACTTTTCAAAAATCACCTTAGTTCCACTAGAAAAAACTAAACTTTTCTTTCACAAGGTATTCTTCTCTCCATTCTTTCTTTATAATTCTGAGGTTTATGTATGAAGACTTTATTATCATTCTAGTACCAAAAAATCATTTATCAAACTCCATCAAGAACAGGCTTTATGTTATAATGAAAGAAGAAAACTGAAAGGAACTACCATGTCAAAAAAAGTTATTGTTGAAAGTTTTGAACTTGACCACACCATTGTGAAAGCACCCTATGTCCGCTTAATTGGGGAAGAAACAGGCCCTAAGGGAGACATCATCTCCAACTTTGATATTCGCTTGGTGCAACCAAACGAGGACTCTATCCCTACCGCTGGTCTTCACACTATCGAGCACCTCTTGGCCAAACTCATCCGTACCCGCATTGACGGCATGATTGACTGTTCGCCCTTCGGTTGCCGTACTGGTTTCCACATGATTATGTGGGGACGCCATACTAGCGCTGAAATTGCAGCTGTTATCAAGGACTCGCTCAAGGAAATCGCTGAGACTACTACTTGGGAAGATGTCCCTGGAACAACCATCGAATCTTGCGGAAACTACAAGGACCACAGCCTCTTTTCTGCTAAAGAATGGGCTAAACTCATCCTAGAACAAGGTATTTCAGATGATGCCTTTGAACGTCATGTCATCTAAACACAAAAAAGGAACCAGTTTTTCAGCTGGTTCCTTCTTTTTTACTCTCAAAATCTCGAGTTAGGCTTTTTCTCGAATGACCAAAGCACCATCTTCCATATCTGCTTCTAGATGTTTAGCATCTAGGTGATCCAAGTGGAAGTCCGTCACCTTATCACGGATTTGTTGTTCAACTACACGACGGAGAGGACGAACACCCATGACTTCGTCATAACCTTCTTCTGTGATAAAATCCTTAGCTGCTTGGCTGACTTCCAAATCAATATCTTTCTTAGCCAAGGTTTGGTTTACTTCAGTCAGCATCAAGTCCACAATCTTAAAAAGATCTTCCTTATTTAAGTGTGAGAACTCGATAACTGCGTTAAAGCGGTTGAGTAACTCTGGACGGAAGAATGGTTTCAAGCGATCCATCAACTCTGGTTTATCCGCATCTTCTGTCAAGTTAGCTTCATAGCCAAATCCAGCATTTGATGTTGCGATAATGACAGTATTTTTAAAGTTAACGGTATTTCCTTGACCATCAGTCAAACGACCATCATCCAAGACTTGGAGGAGAAGGGTAATGACTTGTGGATCCGCCTTTTCAATTTCATCCAAGAGAATGATAGAGTAAGGATTGCGACGAACACGTTCTGTCAAGGTATTGCTATTGTCATCATAACCCACATAACCGGCAGTTGTACCGATTAGCTTAGATACAGCTGTGCGGTCACTGTATTCAGACATATCCAAACGAATGATAGCATCCTTGGTTCCAAACATATCGAGTGCCAATTGCTTAGCAAGCTCAGTCTTACCAACCCCAGTTGGACCTACAAAGAGGAAGCTACCTATTGGGCGATTGCCTTCATCAAAACCAGCACGGTTACGACGGATAGCACGAGCCACTGCTTCTACTGCTTTATCTTGGCCGATTACCTTGTGTTCCAAACGATGAGCCATATCTTTCAAACGTTCGATGTCTGACGCCCCCATTTGTGATACTGGAATACCTGTCATTCGTTCCACCGATTCGGCCACATCATTGACAGTGGCAGTCACTTTCATATCTTCTGTGTGGTTTTCGACTTTTTTCTCCAATTCTGCAATGCGAGTTTTGGCATTAAGAGCTGCTTCAAAATCTTCTGCCTCAACTGCTTTTTCTTGCTTGTCTTTTTCTGCCTCAATTTCACGTTCAACAGCATGAACATCTGTTACTGGATGTTGAGCCGCCAAGTGAGCCGCTGTTACATCGACGAGGTCGATAGCCTTATCAGGCAAGCTACGTTGAGGAATGTATTGGATAGAATAATCCACTGCTGCTTTCAAAACTTCGTCTGGCAAGATAACATTGTGGTGTTGTTGATAGAGGTCACGAATTCCTTGAAGGATTTTAAAGGTATCCTCTGCTGAAGGAGCATTGACCTTGACTTCATTGAAACGACGAGCAAGAGCTGCATTCTTCAAGATAGTGTTACGGTATTCATCCTGAGTTGTTGCTCCAATAACGGTCAACTCACCACGGGATAGAGCTGGTTTGAGAATATCCGCAAGACCCTTAGATCCACTGTCTCCACCAGTGCTACCAGCACCGAGGATTTGGTGAATTTCATCAAAGAAGAGAATAATATTTCCTGCTTCTTTCACCTCATTGACTAGGTTTTGAACGTTTTCTTCAAAACTACCACGGTATTGGGTACCAGCTTCAAGACCTGAGATATCAATGGAAATAATTTCCTTGTTCTTGATGGCAGCTGGAACATCGCCATTCACAATGGCTTGCGCTAAACCTTCGACAACGGCTGTCTTACCAACACCTGCATCTCCGACCAGAACAGGATTGTTCTTGGTACGACGTGAGAGGATTTCAGATGTTTCTTGAATTTCCTTGTTTCGTCCGATAACAGGATCCAACTTGCCCTCACGAGCTTCCGCTGTCAAGTTACGACCCAGTTTAGCAAGGACACCATCTTGTTTCATACCTGACGCGTGTTGTTGCATTTGTCCATCAGATTCTGCATTTCCTGGCAATTGACCAGTTGCACGATAATGAGCAAATTCCTCAGGTGTCACTTCTCGACCATTAATCAAGTAGCGACGATTTTCAGAACTGTATCCTCGCATACCACCCATCAATTGGTTAAATAAATCATCCATGTTGTTAAAGTTATTAAAGTTGTTATTCATATTTCATACCTCGTTTAATTAAAAATTTACTTAGTCAAAATAGTTTGACTTTCTCTGACCTTTGTTTTAAAAAATTTAGACTAGCTGTTTGCTACTCGCTGTTGGCTACTCTACGTATAATTTCTGGTTTTTCTTTTTTAAATAAGCCTTTTATCATCTTCTTTTCAAATTCTGTTAGATTAAACATAGGCCTCACCCCTTTCTCGGGATTCTATACCTCATTCTCAAAGACTAATTTTTTGAAAATGAGCTCTTTAAGGAATTTATTTTCCTTATGTTTCTACTATATCATATTGGTCAGTAAAAGTCAATAACTTTTTGACTAAATTTGACTATTTTTAAAAATTTTTTGAAGTACAAAAAAAGCCAGTCATATCGACTAGCTTTCTTTCCATTCTAATTGAATCTTAGCTCAATGCGTCATCCATTGAAAGAACTTCGTGGAAGACACGTTGTGTCAATTCAGTTTTTTGTTCTGGAGTGAGGTATTTAGTGTTTACACAGTATCCAGAGATACGTACGATAACGTCTTCACCTGACATGATTTTTTCGTAAACATCGTTCAAGTCCATAACGTTCAAGTTAACGTGTTGTCCACCGTTTTCGAAGTAACCATCAAGGATTGTTACCAAATTATCAACTTGTTCGTCACGAGTTTTACCAAGAGCACGTGGAGAAACTTGAGTTGTCAATGAGATACCGTCAGCTGCGTAACCAAAGTCAAGACTTGCAAGTGAGTTCAAGTTTTGCAACCATCCACCTTTAGCTTTGTTAGATGGGTTCGCACCTGGTGAGAAGAATTCAAGTTTAGACAAGTTCACAGAGCCATCTTCGTTGAGGTATACACCTTTGTGGACTGGTGAGTTACCAGTTTGTTTAGAGTATGCAACGTTAGATGTGATTGTCAAAAGTGATACTGTAGCCTCTGCGTCTTTGTAAAGTTTGTGGCTACGTAGACGAGTTGTGTAAGCTTCAATCAACCATTCTGCCAATTCGTTTGAACGTGGATCATCTTCACCCCAACGTGGGTATTCACCGATTGTTTCGTAATCGTAGATGTAGCCATCTTCGTCACGGATTGGTTTAACAGTAGCGTATTTAATCGCTGACAATGTATCAACAGTGTTAGCAAATCCACAGATACCGAATCCCATGTTGGCACGTTGTTTCGTTGGCAAGAAGGCCATTTGAACAGCTTCGTAGTTGTACTTGTCAGTCATGTAGTGGATGATGTTCAAAGCATCTACGTAAGTGTCAGTCAACCAGTCAAGAGATTTTTCAAAGTTCGCTTTAACTGATTCGAATTCAAGAACTTCGTCACGGATAGGATTGATGTCAAATACTTTGTAGTCTTTATGAACATCGTCGTAACCACCGTTCAAACCAGTAAGAAGGGCTTTCAAAACGTTTACACGAGCACCGAAGTACTGGATGTTGTGGCGTTGATCTTCGTTTTCTGGGTCAAGTGGTGACACACAGCATGAGATACAGCTCATTTCACCGTATCCGTCTTTAGCCATTGTTGTTACACCTTCGTATTGGATAGAAGAGTGTTTGTGGCTCATATGCATACAGTAGCGACGGAAGTTGTATGGCAATTTGTCAGTCCAAAGAACTGTCAAGTTTGGCTCTGGAGAGTTACCGATGTTGTCAAGAGTGTTCAAGAAACGGTAGTCCATCTTAGTAACACGGTGACGACCGTCGTTACCCATACCAGCCATAGAAGTTGTGATGAAGGTTGGGTCACCTGAGTACAATTGGTCATAAGCTTTTGTACGAGCAAATTTAACTGTACGAAGTTTCATAACGAAATCATCAACGAACTCTTGGATTTCTGATTCGGTAAATGTACCACGAGCAAGGTCACGTTCTGCAAAGATATCCAATACGATTGGCACACGTCCTAGAGATGTAGCAGCACCGTTGATCACACGGCAGACAGCCATGAAGGCGATGTTAACCCATTGGATTGCTTCTTTCGTGTTCATCGCTGGTTTGCGGACATCAACTCCGTAAAGGTCACCCAAGCGAACAACTTGTTGCAAAGCTTGGTATTGAAGGTTTACTTCTTCACGAAGACGGATTGTTTCTTCGTCAATTTCTTTAATTGCATTCCAGTCGTTGACTTTTTCTTGCATCAAGTAGTCTGCACCGTAAAGAGCAAGACGTGCGTAAACACCGATGATACGTCCACGTGAGTAGGCATCTGGAAGACCAGTTACAGTGTGAGCGTGACGAGCACGACGAATGTTTGAAGTGTAGGCACGGAAGATACCATCGTTAACTGTTGTTACGTATTTAGTGAAGATTTCGTGAACAGCTGGATCTGGTTCGTATCCATTTTCTTTCAAAGTAGTTTCAGCCATACGGATACCACCTTTTGGCATGAAGTTCAATTTGAAGAGTTCATCGTTTTGGATACCGAAAATCAATTCGTTTTCTTTGTCGATAAATCCAGCAGGAATATCAGCAATAGATGTTGGACGAGTGTCCATTGGGAAACGAGTTTCTTCGTAATGAGCTTTTGTTTCTTCTACAATCTTTTTGATGTGAAGTGAACGTTCTGTTGGTCCAGCAAGGAAACTTTCATCTCCATCGTAAGGTGTGTAGTTAGCTTGAACGAAGCGAGAGATACTTGCTTTTTCTTTCCAATCTACGCCTTTGAAACCTTCCCAAGCTTTGTCAAAAATGTCTTGTGCTTCAACAACTGTCTTAACAACCATGTTAATGTCCTCATTTTTCTTTCTAGTAACAGTCATCTGTTACATTCATGAGACCAGTATACCATACAGTAACCGATTTCAACAAGCGAAAAAAGGCTTTTTCATCACTTTCTTTTCTAATACAGTCTGTTTATCGGCGCAATCTGTGTTATATATTTGAAAGAATGAGTACTCTTTTCCATTTTTTCAGAAAAAAAGGTATAATGAATAAAAAATGACATTAGAAAGGAAGCAAAATGCTCATATTTCCATTGATTAATGATTTGTCCAGAAAAATCATCCATATCGACATGGATGCCTTTTTTGCTGCGGTGGAAATAAGAGACAATCCTAAGTTAAAGGGCAAGCCTGTTATCATTGGGAGTGACCCCAGACAAACAGGCGGACGAGGAGTTGTGTCTACTTGTAGCTACGAGGCACGAGCTTTTGGTGTTCATTCAGCCATGAGTCCTAAAGAAGCTTATGAGCGTTGTCCTCAAGCCGTCTTTATCTCGGGAAATTATGAAAAATACAAAACTGTGGGACTTGAGATTCGAGCTATTTTTAAACGCTATACTGATTTGATTGAACCTATGAGTATTGACGAAGCCTACTTGGATGTGACGGAAAATAAACTTGGTATCAAGTCAGCTGTCAAAATAGCTCGTCTCATCCAACAGGATATCTGGCAGGAACTACACCTGACTGCTTCTGCAGGTGTGTCTTACAACAAATTCTTAGCTAAAATGGCCAGCGATTATCAAAAACCACATGGTTTGACAGTTATCCTCCCAGATCAGGCCCAAGACTTTCTCAAACAAATGGACATTGCTAAATTTCACGGTGTGGGCAAGAAAACAGTGGAAAGGCTTCATGAAATGGGTATTTATACTGGCGCAGACTTATTAGACGTTTCTGAAGTCACTTTAATCGATCGGTTCGGCAGACTCGGTTTTGACCTTTATCGAAAGGCAAGGGGCATTCATAATTCACCAGTCAAGTCCAATCGCATTCGTAAGTCCATCGGCAAGGAGAAAACTTATGGGAAGATTCTACAGGATGAAGAAGACATCAAAAAAGAGCTGACTCTTCTCTCTGAAAAAGTAGCTCTCAATCTCAGTAAACAGGACAAAGCTGGAAAAATCATTATCCTAAAAATACGATATACTGACTTCTCCACTCTGACTAGACGAAAAAGCCTCCCACAAGCAACACAGGACGCTAGTCAGATTTCTCAAACTGCCCTTCAACTTTACGAAGAACTAGCTGAAAAAGAGAAAGGCGTTCGTCTACTAGGAATTACAGTGACAGGATTTTAAAAAGCTTGAAGGCCCCCCTTCAAGCTTTTTCTTATACAAACAAACGCACAAAACTATAAAGCAACAAGACGCTACCGAGTACAATACGGTATTTACCAAAGAGTGTAAAGTCGTGCTTCTTCACATAGCTGGTCAAGAAACGAATAGCAACCATGCTGACCGCAAAGGCAACTCCCATAGCGACCAAAAGCAAGAATAGTTGACCAAAACTCAAGAGTTGACCTGCTTTAATAAATTTGAAAATCTTTAAAGCACTAGCTCCGAACATGACAGGAATCCCGAGATAGAAGGTAAACTCTGTTACGACAGAGCGACTTGTTCCATTCAACAAACCACCAACGATAGTAGCACCGGAACGGCTCGTTCCTGGGAAGAGGGCGAGGACTTGGAAGAGTCCGATATAAAGGGCTGTTTTATAAGGCAACTTGTCTAGCTCTGTTACTGTTGGTTCAATGGCTTGCGCCTTATTTCGTTTTTCAAGATAGATAAAGGCAACACCATAGATAATCAACATAATGGCAACCGAAACCATGTTATGGAAGTTGGCATCAAACCAATCATCTAACTTAAAGACCAATAGTAAAGGCAAGGTTGCAACGAGAACTTTTGACCACAATTGCCAAGTTCTACGAACTTCGACCCTGTTTTTACCAGGTTTGAAAGGATTGAGCTTGTTAAAGTAAATGACCATAACTGCTAAAATGGCACCAAGCTGAATGACAACATTAAACATGGACATAAAGGCTTCATTTTGGTCCTTGTATTGGACAAATTCTTCAACCAAGATCAAGTGCCCTGTACTTGAAATGGGCAACCATTCTGTAATTCCTTCAACAATCCCAAAAAAGATTGACTTCAAAATTTCAATAAAATACATACATTACTCCTTTTTCTGTCCTCTATTATAGCATAATTTCGGATGTTGCGATAGATTTTTTCTAGAAGGCGCCGATGCTACCACCGCCTCCGCCTCCTGAGAATCCTCCACCTGAAGAACCACTTCCAGAAGATACGGAGTAGGTACTTGCTGTGTTTGCAATACTAGCATAGTGGCTCATTTGAGCAGTTGAATGATAAAACATACTGTGCCAGCCATAAGCTACGTAAAGATTGATATCTGGGTTCTCAACTTGAATCTGATAAGATTTCATCAAATGACTCACCTTGTCCGCATAACCAAATAAAGTAGCATAGACAAGGAGGCGATTCCAAAGAACAATACTCTCTAATTCTGCCTTGTCTAGATGGGCGATATCGCGAAGCATGTTTTCAAAACTAGTCCAGAGATAGTACGCTTCTAACCCTTCTTCATTTAAAACACCATCACGAGTATCAAATCGGGTCGTCCAATAATAGACGGCAGCTAACATCAAGCCTACAAATCCAAGGATAAGAAGTGGCAGAGAAAGATACCCATGAGCATCCAAACTGTACAAGAACCAGCCAAAACCAACGAAAGCAGGTAGAAGCGTAGAGACACCTATCGTCAATCGCAAGATTTTTTCTCCATTACTCAGTGGACGATAATAATATGGAAGTTGCAAAGAAGAAACCCGCTTTCTCACCCCATCCTGCATCTGCTTCAGAGCTTGCTCGAAAGAAGACTTAAGCTTACGTCCTGTTTTCTGAATCCGTTTTTCATCAGCTGCTTTTGCACCTTGGTAAAGACTAGTTGACACTTGGTAATCTGCAAACAAATCTGAAACAAGCACTTCTTCTCTTCCTGAAAAGGCCAAATTAAGGCAATCTTTTTCAAAACTTGCCAATCCTTTTTCTTTTATGACTTTTAGACGGACCTCATCTCCATTTGAGATGATTGAAACATTTCCACGGTCAATCACATCCAACAAGGTTGCCTGAACGAGTTGGTCAAAGGTGAACTTCCCTCCTCCCTTGGTCAAGGGGCTGACTTCCTCTAAAGAAGTGGAGTAAACAGATTCCGATAAAACCATCGGTTCTAAGTCCATTGGCGGTTCGTAGAGACGGTGATTTTTAGCATGTTTCTTCGATGGGGAGGTTTTTCTTCGGTAAATGCGATAGAAAATGACACTAAAGACTAAAGAAAGCGAGAGTAGAAAAGGGATAATCCACGTAACCAGAGCTTTACTTTGAGCTTTTTCAGCAGCAATGGACTCCTCTATTTTTTCAAATTCTGCTAAACGATTGCCTTTCAATCCCTGATCCAAAGCTGTTTCAAAATCTTTTCTAGGCCAATAGGCATGCAATTCAACCCCACGCTGACGAGGTAGGTTCTGCAAATGAACACGATAATCACCACCTGTCTTCTCTACCTTGCCCTCTGTAAAGAGTTTCCCTGTATGAAAGAAAAGTTTTTCAGCTCCATTAAAGCCTGTTACCCGAAACTCAAAATTTTCGATAGGTTCTGAACTATCCGTCAAGGGTTGCCAATTAAGTTCCGCGATATCATCATATAGAAATAGGAGATTTTTTAATTGCCATGTGATTACCACTTCAACAGTATCTCCCTCTTGGCCTGGATTATACACTTTTACAGTATAACCTTCCGATTCTTCTATCACTTCACTATTGACATTCTCAATGGCAGTAGCATTTTTCCATACCTGAACCTTTGGACTGGAATCTATTTCAAAGCCCTTTGGCATCTTACCAGCACGGCCAAGTCCTACTAGTTGTCCATTAAAATCCTCATCAAAATGATATACTACTTTTTCCCTAAATTCTGCCGTATTATCTGCATGAATATACAAATCACCTTGATAAGAGCGAATCTTGAAATCAACCGCAAAAACAGAGAGTGGTAAAATACAAAACAAGCTAAATAAAAGCAAGAAAAAAGTCTTTTTCACAACACAATCCCCCTTTTTATCTTTGCTATCATTATATCATTTTTTATAAGTAAAGGCTTACTTGTATTGAAAATATCACTATTTTTCGATACAATAGAGAGAAGTCATTTTTAGACTAGAAATAGGAGAAAACATGAAAAAATTATGCTTATCTATCCTTGCTAGCCTAGCCCTTACACTGGGACTAGTTATCCAGGTCCAAGCTGACGAATATTTACGCATCGGGATGGAGGCAGCTTACGCTCCCTTCAACTGGACCCAAGACGATGATAGTAACGGCGCTGTCAAAATTGACGGTACCAACCAATACGCCAATGGCTACGATGTCCAAATCGCTAAAAAGATTGCCAAAGACTTAGGTAAGGAACCTTTAGTCGTTAAAACCAAGTGGGAAGGACTTGTTCCTGCTCTTACTTCTGGCAAAATCGATATGATCATTGCAGGTATGAGCCCAACGGCTGAACGTAAACAAGAAATTGCCTTTTCAAGCAGTTACTATACTAGTGAACCTGTTCTATTGGTCAAAAAGGACTCTGTCTATGCCAACGCCAAATCTTTAAACGATTTTAGCGGAGCAAAAATCACGTCTCAACAAGGCGTTTACCTTTATGACTTGATTTCCCAAATCCCTGGTGCCAAGAAGGAAACAGCCATGGGGGATTTTGCTCAGATGCGTCAAGCACTTGAAGCAGGTGTCATCGATGCCTATGTTTCAGAACGCCCTGAAGCCCTGACCGCTGAATCTGCCAACTCCAAATTCAAGATGGTCCAGCTTGACAAAGGTTTTGAAACAGGAGAAGAAGACACAGCTATTGCCATTGGTCTTCGCAAGGACGATAGTCGCATCAGCCAAATCAATGCCAGCATCGAAACCATTTCCAAGGACGAACAAGTAGCTCTCATGGATCGGATGATTAAAGAGCAACCAGTGGAGGCGACAACAACGGAGGAAGAAAGCAGCTTCTTTAGTCAAGTCGCTAAGATCCTTTCTGAAAACTGGCAACAACTCCTGCGTGGTGCTGGCATCACACTCTTGATATCCATTATCGGGACCATCACAGGTCTCCTTATCGGGCTTGCAATCGGAGTCTTCCGTACTGCTCCACTATCTGAAAGCAAGGCCATCTATGGCTTGCAAAAACTACTTGGCTGGATTCTCAATGTCTATATTGAAATTTTCCGTGGTACGCCTATGATCGTTCAATCGATGGTTATCTACTACGGTACAGCACAAGCCTTCGGAATCAATCTCGATCGTACACTGGCTGCTATCTTCATCGTCTCAATCAATACTGGTGCCTACATGACTGAAATCGTTCGTGGTGGTATTCTAGCAGTTGACAAGGGACAGTTTGAAGCCGCAACGGCTCTTGGTATGACCCATAATCAGACCATGCGTAAAATTGTGCTACCTCAGGTCGTTCGCAATATCTTACCTGCTACTGGTAATGAGTTTGTTATCAATATCAAAGATACCTCTGTATTGAACGTTATTTCAGTTGTTGAGCTTTATTTCTCAGGAAATACTGTCGCAACTCAAACCTACCAATACTTCCAGACCTTTACAATCATTGCCGTGATTTACTTTGTCCTCACCTTCACCGTAACGCGTATCCTACGCTTCATCGAACGCCGTATGGACATGGATACCTATACTACAGGTGCTAACCAAATGCAAACGGAGGATTTGAAATAATGACACAACCAATCCTTGAAATCAAACACCTCAAAAAATCCTATGGGCAAAACGAAGTGCTAAAAGACATTTCTCTCACCGTCCATAAAGGAGAGGTTATTTCCATCATCGGAAGCTCAGGAAGTGGAAAATCAACCTTCCTTCGTTCGATCAATTTACTAGAAACGCCTACAGAGGGAGAGATTCTCTATCGAGGAGAAAACGTCTTAGAAAAAGGCTATAACCTCACCCATTATCGTGAAAAACTCGGCATGGTTTTTCAATCCTTCAATCTCTTTGAAAACCTCGATGTTCTCGAAAATACGATCGTCGCCCAAACGACTGTCCTTAAACGAGAACGCTCTGAAGCTGAAAAAATTGCCAAAGAAAATCTTGAAAAAGTTGGCATGGGAGAACGCTATTGGCAAGCCAAACCAAAACAACTCTCTGGTGGCCAGAAGCAACGTGTGGCCATCGCACGCGCCCTCTCCATGAATCCTGACGCCATCCTTTTCGACGAACCAACATCTGCCCTTGACCCAGAAATGGTCGGTGAAGTCCTTAAAATCATGCAAGACCTGGCTCAAGAAGGCCTGACTATGATCGTCGTCACCCACGAAATGGAGTTCGCCCGCGATGTCTCACACCGTGTCATCTTTATGGATAAGGGCCTCATCGCTGAAGAAGGCAAACCAGAAGACCTCTTCACAAACCCTAAAGAAGAGCGGACACGAGAATTTCTTCAGCGCTATCTCAAATAACAAACAAAGACTGCATAAAATATGTAGTCTTTTTACTAACTCTTTTCAAAACAAAAGACAGATCCACTTTAAGAATCTGCCTGTAAGCCTAGTTTAATCTTCAAATTTTTCATGATTCTTGTCATAAAAATCAATCAAACCTAGGGCTGTTTCAAATGAAATATTTTTCACTTTTGCACGACCTTGTGCCAAAGCAATAATTGACATTTCACGTGCATTTGTTTCCTTAGAGATACGGTAACCTGTGATTTTCTTATCACGAACCCAGCCAACAACTGATTCTACTTTTTCAAAGTTTGATTTAGCCATGTTCTTCTCCTATTTTGTTCTTTACGATACTGAAATATATCCATTCTTTTAGGATTATCCAAAAAACATCTACTTATTGAAAACAAATAATGAATTATTATTACTTAGCTTTTAAAGCTGATAATATGCTTGTTCGTATATCTTCAACTCCATCAGGATTTGCTGGTAGGAAGATGGTGTTATTGCCCTTATTGTCTGCGAAATTATTCAAAGTATCCAAATACTGATTTGTTAATAGAATGGACATAATCTGGGCTTCTGTGAGTTCAACATTGGCTCCTTTTAATTCTTGAATAGAATCAGCAAGTCCGTCAACAATAGCCTTACGCTGTTCTGCAATCCCTACCCCGTGTAGGCGATCTTTTTCTGCCTCTGCTTCTGCCGCGGTCACAATCTTAATCTTATCTGCTTCTGCAAGTTCTTGCGCAGCGACTCTCTTACGTTGGGCAGCATTGATTTCATTCATTGATTGTTTAACTTCAGCGTCAGGCTCAACCTTCGTAATCAATGTTTTTACAATGATGTAACCATATGTAGACATTTCTTCTGCTACTTGCTTTTGAACTTCTAATGCAATTTCATCTTTTTTCTCAAATAGTTCATCCAAGGTCAATTTCGGTACAGACGAACGCAAGGCATCCTCAATATAGGATTTGATTTGAGCTTCTGGTCTCATTAGTTTATAGTAAGCATCTGTGACATTGTTCTCATTCACTCGATACTGAGTCGCCACATTCATGGTCACAAATACATTATCTTGTGTTTTTGTTTCCACGACGATCTCACTTTGCAATAGACGCAACTGCACCCTGGCCGCAATTCTATCAATCCCAAAAGGTGCTCGTACATGAATACCACTATTACTCAACTTTTGGTATTTACCAAAACGCTCGATAATAGCGACAGACTGTTGCCTTACAACATATACAGAGCTGATAATAATCGCTGATGCAATCAGCACTAGAATAAAGAGAACAAGTAAAACATGTAAAACCATGGGAATCTCCCCCTTTCGTCACCATCATTATAGCACCATCATATTCATTATGCAAATAATATGATAGCAAATTTATTTTAGACTAGCATATTATACAAGGTCTCATTTCCGTTCAGATTGATATAAGATGGGTCAAACTTTTCCATCCGATGAATCAAGCCAGCATAATCATGCTTATCAGCAAGAGCAATCCCAATCAATACTGGGCCTGTCCCCTTGCTGGCTCGTTTGATATATTCAAAACGAGTGATGTCATCATTTGGTCCCAAGATGTCATTTACAAACTCACGAAGAGCCCCTGGACGTTGTGGGAAATTGACTACAAAGTAATGCTTGATGCCATCGTAAATCAGGGCACGTTCTTCCATCTCTGGCATACGGTTAATATCGTTATTTCCCCCAGAAATGATACAGCAAATCGTCTTGCCTTTGATATAGTCTGATAAAACTTCCAAGGCTGCAACACTAGCAGCTCCGGCTGGTTCTGCTACAATGCCTTGCTTGGAATAAAGATCAATCAAGGTTTCAGAAATCAATCCCTCATCCACTCCGATAAGCGTTTCAACATTCTGACGTGTTGCTTCATAGGTCAACTGTCCAACTTTCTGTACAGCTATCCCATCAGCAAACTTATCAATTTCTTTGAGTTTAACTGGTCCTCCAGCCTCAAAGGCTGCCTTCATCGAACGGGCACCATTGGCTTCTACACCAATCACCTCGATAGCAGGTTTGGTTTCTTTGATGTAGGTCGAAACCCCTGCAATCAGTCCGCCACCACCTACTGGCACCAATACTGTATCGAAATCGATTGACTCTTTACGAGCTTCTTCAAGAATTTCGTAGGCCACAGTTCCTTGACCGGCCTGTACATGCGCATCATCAAAAGGATCAATGAAGGTACTGTTTTCTGACAACGTAAACTCTTGCGCTGCCTTAGCAGAAGCATCAAAGGTATCCCCAACCAACTTGATGGTCACGAAATCTCCACCAAAAAAGCGAACCTGCCCAATCTTTTGTTGCGGTGTTGTAATAGGCATAAAAATTGTTGCAGGAATCTTCATCTCATTACAAGTATAGGCGACACCTTGGGCATGATTTCCCGCAGAGGCACAGACTACACCACGCTCGCGTTCTTCTTTTGACAGTTGAGAAATGGCATAATAGGCTCCACGAATTTTAAAAGAGCGAACTCGTTGCGCATTCTCCTTTTTGAGATAAATCTTTGCTTGGTATTTTTCTGATAAATAATGATCATATTCTAGTGGTGTATCAACTACTACACCACTCAAAACTTTGTGGGCTTTCACCACATCTTTTGCACTTAGCATTGTCTCCTCCTCAAATACTGTTCAAGATAAAAAACGAGTTAGGTACCCCCAACTCGCCTTCTGTCTCTCTTTACAAGAATTAATTGTAGATTTTGAATGCGTCGTCGTCGTTTTTACCAACGAATGGCATTGCTTTACGCAATTCTTCACCAACTTTTTCAATTTCAAGGTTAGCTGCTTGTTCACGGTAAGCAGTGAGTTTTGGACGGCCAGCCTTGTAGTCATTTACAAAGTCATTTGCAAATTTACCATTTTGGATGTCTGCAAGAACTGCTTTCATGTTTTCTTTGACTTGCTCAGTAATCACACGTGGACCTGATACATAGTCACCGTATTCAGCAGTGTTAGAAATTGATTGACGCATTTTCTTGAATCCACCTTCATAGATCAAGTCAACGATGAGTTTCATTTCATGAAGAACTTCAAAGTAAGCCAATTCTGGGGCGTAGCCTGCTTCTGTCAAGACTTCAAAACCTGCTTCGATAAGGGCAGTCAAACCACCACAAAGTACGGCTTGTTCACCAAACAAATCTTCTTCAGTTTCTTCTTTATAAGTTGTTTCAAGCAAACCAACACGAGCTGCCCCAACACCTTTACACCAGTCCATAGCAATATTTTTCGCATTTCCTGTAGCGTCTTGGTAGACTGCATAAAGAGCCGGAACACCAAATCCTTCTTCATAAGTACGGCGTACCAAGTGTCCTGGCCCTTTAGGAGCACACATGAAGACATCGACATCTGCAGGAACTTTGATAAATTCAAAGTGGATATTGAAACCATGAGCAAATCCAACTGCATTTCCAGCTTCCAAGTTTGGAGCGATTTCTGCTTCGTACAATTCTTGTTGAATTTCGTCTGGTGCCAAGATCATGATAACATCAGCCAATTTAGTTGCTTCTGCTACTGTGTAAGTATCAAATCCATCTTCTTTTGCTTTGTCAAAAGATTTACCTGGACGCACACCGATGATGACATCACGACCTGAATCACGCAAGTTTTGCGCATGCGCATGTCCTTGTGAACCATAACCGATTACGGCGATTTTTTTACCGTCAAGCGCTGCTACTTTAACATCTTTTTCATATTCCATTTGAACTGCCATAGTTTTTCTCTCTTTTCTATTTTTTTTGCCTTAGAGGCTGGTTTAACAAATTTAAGTAGGATTTTTAATCACGGGTAAATCCAGTCGCACCCGTACGAGCGATATTTTTGATACCGTATGGTCGAATCACTCGCAATAAAGCTTCACTCTTTTCAGCATTTCCCGTCATCTGGATAGTGATTGAGCTTGGAGCCACATCTACTACTGTTGCACGGAAGGGTTGGATAATAGCTAAGATTTCCGCACGCTTTTCAGCTGGTGCCGCAATCTTCACTAAGATAACTTCGCGCTCCAAGTGCGGTTTGTCTGTGATATCTCGAATGCGAATCACATCAATCTGACGATTGAGTTGTTTAATGATTTGCTCTACTTCATCGTGTGAAGCTACATCGATAATGATGGTAATGCGAGATACATTGGAGTTCTCCGTCGCACCAACTGAGATACTCTCAATATTGACTTGACGACGTGAAAGGACACCTGTAAAACGATTGAGGACTCCTGAACGATTTTGTAGTTTTGCTGTTAACATTCTACGCATGGAACTTCACCCCCAACATCTCATGATTGCTCTTACCGGCTGGTACCATTGGTAAAACTTGTTCCTTACGAGAAATATCCACCTCTATAAACATCGGCACATCCTCCAGAATGGCTTCTAGATCTTTTTCTATAGTTTCTGGATTGTCAAATTTATAATTTTTAATACCGTAAGCCTGTGCCATCAGCTGGAAGTCAGGGAGAGTGTCAAAAACTGACTCTGAAGTTCTACCCTCATAGAAGGATTCTTGCCACTGACGAACCATTCCTAGGGAGTGGTTATTCAACATGACAACCTTAATCGGCACCTTGTAGATGTTTAGGATAGCTAGTTCTTGGTTGGTCATTTGGAAACCACCGTCACCGACAAAAAGGATGACCTCTTTTTCTGGATTGGCAATCTTGGCTCCGATAGCCGCAGGAACTCCGAATCCCATGGTACCCAAACCACCTGAAGTGACTAACTGACGCTCATTTTGGTAAGGATAATACTGAGCTGTCCACATTTGATGTTGCCCTACGTCTGTGACAACAATGGCATCCCCATTCGTCAACTCACCGATGCGTTCAATGACTGCCTGCGGTTGAACCACACGTTCTTTCTTATCATAAGAACGAACACGATTCTTATCCTTGGTAACTTTGTCAATCCACTTTTCAGTATTGTTATGAACAGTTGGTTCTGCCAATAGCATCTGCAAGGCTTTCTTAGCATCGCCCACCACAGGAATATCTGCACTGATAATCTTACCAATCTCAGCTGGGTCAATGTCAATATGCGCAACCTTGGCATTTTTAGCAAAGGTCTTAGGATTTCCTGTCAAACGGTCATCGAAACGGCAACCAATACTAATCATAAAGTCCGCTTCAGTCATTGCAATGTTAGCCGCGAAAGAACCATGCATTCCTCCCATTCCTAGGAAGAGCGGATGGCTTGTCGCAATCGTACCTTGCCCTAAAAGACTGGTCACCACTGGAATTTGGTAACGTTCAGCAAACTCATTGAGCTCGGCAGCCGCTTCTGCATAACTAACCCCGCCACCAGCTAGCAATACAGGTTTCTTAGCCTTAGACAATTGCTTCAAGATTTTCTTGATTTGCATGTCATTCGGATCAAGCGTCGGTTGATAACTTGGTAAATTCACCTCTGGTGAATAGATGAAGTCTGTCTCTAAGGCAGATACATCCTTAGGCAAGTCGATCACAACTGGGCCAGGACGACCTGTGGTCGCGATATGGACAGCCTCCGTAATGATGCGAGGAATGTCAGCTGTCTCACGGACTTGGTAATTGTATTTGGTAATAGGCATGGTAATACCGACAATATCCGCCTCCTGAAAGGCATCCTTCCCAATGCCTGCTCGAGCGACTTGTCCCGTAAAGACCAAGAGGGGAACGCTATCGCTCATGGCATCCGCGATTCCTGTAATGGCATTTGTTGCTCCCGGTCCACTCGTGACGACGGCAACGCCCAACTTTCCAGTTGATTTGGCATAACCTTCAGCTTCATGCAAACAGCCTTGTTCATGGCGACCCAAGATGTGGCGAATGCCTTTGAAATTATAAATCGCATCATATAAAGGCAAGACAGCCCCACCAGGATAACCAAATATGGTATCAATTCCTAAATCACGGAGGGTTTCCAAAACTAGATCCGATCCCGTCTTAGGAGCGTCTAAACTGATTTTTTCCATTGTTCCCCTTTCTCTTCTCTTAAAAATAGCTTGTTACTATCATACCATTTTTTCAAAAATTTTCAAGACAAAAGAAGCAATTTTCTGAATTTTCTATCTAAACGTGTTTTTATGAATGTTTTTCCTATTTTTATAAATATGAATAGGGAATTGAACGATTTTATTACTACCAAATTTAGTTTAGGGTATATTTTTCTAACCTTCCTTGATATAGAACATAAAAAGGAAGCCACTAAGTGACTTCCTTCTAGAGTGAGGACTGATTAGTCTTCACCTTTGTTTTTCTTAATGATTTCTTCTTGTACTGACTTAGGTACATCTTCGTAGTGGTCAAATACCATCATGAAGGTACCACGTCCTTGAGATGCAGAACGAAGAACTGTTGCGTAACCGAACATTTCAGCAAGTGGAACGTAAGCACGAACGATTTGGCTGTTACCGTGTGCTTCCATACCATCAACACGTCCACGACGAGCAGTTACGTGACCCATAACATCACCAAGGTTCTCTTCAGGAACAGTGATGGTTACAAGCATCATTGGCTCAAGGATAGCTGGTTGTGCAGTCTTAGCAGCTTCTTTAAGAGCAAGTGAAGCCGCGATCTTGAAGGCAGTTTCAGATGAGTCGACATCGTGGTATGAACCATCGTAAAGCTTAGCTTTAACGTCAACCATTGGGTAACCTGCAAGAACACCGTTAGCCATAGATTCTACCAAACCTTTTTCAACCGCTGGGATAAATTCACGAGGAACCACACCACCGACGATTGCGTTTTCGAATTCGAATCCTTTACCTTCTTCATTTGGAGTAAATTCAATCCATACATCACCGAATTGACCTTTACCACCAGACTGACGTTTGAAGAATCCACGTGCTTGAGTAGAAGCGCGGAATGTTTCACGGTAAGATACTTGAGGAGCACCTACGTTCGCTTCAACTTTGAACTCACGACGCATACGGTCAACAAGGACGTCAAGGTGAAGTTCACCCATACCTGAGATAACTGTTTCACCAGTTTCAACGTTTGTTTCAACGCGGAATGTTGGGTCTTCTTCAGCCAATTTTTGAAGGGCGATACCCATCTTATCTTGGTCAGCTTTAGATTTTGGCTCAACCATCAATTGGATAACTGGTTCTGGAACGTTGATTGACTCAAGGATGATTTTAGCTTTTTCATCTGTCAATGAGTCGCCAGTTGTAGTATCTTTCAAACCAACGGCAGCAGCGATATCACCTGAGTAAACAGTGTCAATTTCTTGACGGCTGTTAGCGTGCATTTGAAGGATACGTCCGATACGTTCACGTTTACCTTTAGAAGTGTTCAATACGTAAGAACCTGACTGAAGTACACCTGAGTAAACACGGAAGAATGTCAAACGACCTACGAATGGGTCAGTCATAATCTTGAAGGCAAGAGCTGCGAATGGCTCATCGTCAGATGCTGGACGAGTTTCTTCTTCGTCTGTATCTGGGTTAATACCTTTGATCGCTGGGATGTCAAGCGGGCTTGGAAGGTAGTCGATAACCGCATCAAGCATCAATTGAACACCTTTGTTCTTGAAGGCAGAACCACACAATACTGGGAAGAATTCAACGTTGATAGTCGCTTTACGGATACCAGCTTTCAATTCTTCGTTAGTGATTTCTTCACCTTCAAGGTATTTCATCATCAATTCTTCGTCAGTTTCAGCAACTGCTTCAATCAATTTTTCACGGTATTCTTGAGCTTGGTCAAGGTATTCAGCTGGAATATCTTCTTCAAGGATATCTGTACCAAGGTCGTTAGTATAGATTTCAGCTTTCATCTTGATCAAGTCGATGATACCACGGAAGTCATCTTCAGCACCGATTGGCAATTGGATTGGGTGTGCGTTTGCTTGAAGACGGTCGTGAAGTGTGCTTACTGAGTAAAGGAAGTCAGCACCGATTTTGTCCATTTTGTTGGCAAATACGATACGTGGAACTCCGTACTCAGTTGCTTGACGCCAAACTGTTTCAGTTTGAGGCTCAACACCTGATTGTGAGTCAAGAACAGTAACCGCACCATCCAATACACGAAGAGAACGTTGTACTTCGATTGTGAAGTCCACGTGTCCTGGTGTGTCGATGATGTTTACGCGGTGGTTGTTCCATTGAGCTGTTGTCGCAGCAGATGTGATAGTGATACCACGTTCTTGCTCTTGCTCCATCCAGTCCATTTGTGACGCACCTTCGTGAGTTTCACCGATTTTGTGGATTTTACCAGTGTAGTAAAGAATACGCTCAGTAGTTGTTGTTTTACCGGCATCGACGTGAGCCATGATACCGATATTACGAGTTTTTTCAAGTGAAAATTCGCGTGCCATGAGGTTAGTTTCTCCTATTTTTTATTTTACAATCTATTATAACATTATTTAGAAAAAACGGATAGGCAGGACCTACCCGTTCTCAATGTTTTCATGCTATTGTTGGTTTCAACTTACGAGATGGTAAGTTGAATTGAACTCGGGCTAAAGTTATTTAGTCGATTTGAGCTGGAACGGGATGCTGTGTGAAAAAGATAAACTTCCTTGTATTCGTCGAATACTGCGTCAGTTTCCTATTTTCACCTTGCATCCTTACCGTTCCTAGCATCATGATTTTACCAACGGAAGTGTGCGAAGGCACGGTTAGCTTCAGCCATACGGTGAGTGTCTTCACGTTTCTTAACAGCTGCACCAGTGTTGTTAGCAGCGTCCAAGATTTCTTTTGCAAGACGGTCTTGCATTGTGTGTTCACCACGAAGGCGAGCGATTGTTACCAACCAACGAAGTCCAAGTGTTGTACGACGTTCTGGACGAACTTCAACTGGAACTTGGTAGTTAGATCCACCAACACGACGTGCACGTACTTCAAGTACAGGCATGATGTTTTCCATAGCTGTTTCAAATACTTCAAGTGCATCGTTTCCAGTAGCTTCTTTGATTTGCTCAAAAGCACCGTAAACGATTGAAGCAGCTGTACCACGTTTACCATCAAGCATAACGCGGTTGATAAGACGAGTAACTAGTTGTGAATTGTAAAGCGGATCTGGCAATACATCACGTTTTGGAGCTCTATTTTTACGACTCATTTCTCTTTATCCCCTTTCCTTATGCTTTTGGACGTTTAGTACCGTATTTAGAACGGCCTTGTTTACGATCGTTAACACCTGCAGTATCAAGTGCACCACGGACGATATGGTAACGTACCCCTGGAAGGTCTTTTACACGTCCACCACGAAGAAGCACCACGCTGTGCTCTTGCAAGTTGTGTCCGATACCTGGGATGTAGGCAGTAACTTCGATAAGGTTGCTCAAACGTACACGAGCGAATTTACGAAGGGCAGAGTTAGGTTTTTTAGGTGTCATTGTTCCAACACGAGTTGCAACACCACGTTTTTGTGGTGAAGAAACGTTTGTTTGAACTTTTTTATGACTGTTGTAACCAACGTTCAAAGCTGGTGATTTAGATTTTTCTACTTTTGATTTACGCGGTTTGCGAACCAATTGGTTAATTGTAGGCATCTACATTCTCCTGTGTTTTTTTATTTTTGGTGATGATACACTTGGTGACAGCTACCATCTGTGTGTACTTTTGCAACATTTGTCAGCACGTCCCTGTACACTTTTGAGAGACCAAAAGTAAAAAGTACCGTCTATTATTGTAACACAATTTTTCCTTCATTGTCAAGATATTTTTCATTTTTATTCTGATCTTTTAACTCTTTGACACTAGCTTTCACCGCTTTTCTAAACCAGAAAAGGAGGCGATTTACCTCCTCCTTTCTAGTATGGATTTCCTTTGATTCAAGTTATCGTTTCGGAATTTTTTAACCCTTCTTATCAAAGCCAACCAGATTCTTTTGCAATGTTGGCTGCCTCTGTTCGATTACCAGCATCTAGTTTCGAAAGAATATTGGTGACATAGTTTCGGACGGTTCCATTTGATAGATAAAGCTGGTCTGCAATCTCTTGATTGGATAAGCCCTGAGCAATTCCCTTTAAAACAGCGATTTCTTGCTCTGTCAATGGATTGGGGTGGGTCATCACCACTTCCATCAATTCAGGCGAATATTCCTTGCGTCCTTCGAGAACAGTATGCAAGGTTTGCATGAGGTCTGCAATGCTTCTTTCTTTTAAGACATAAGCATCCACTCCAGCCTTGACCGCACGTTCAAAATATCCGGGACGTTTGAAGGTCGTCACCACAACCACCTTTGTTTCTAGCTTTTCTGCTCGTATCCACTCCAAGACTTCGAGGCCTGTCTTAACAGGCATTTCTACGTCAAGAATGGCGATATCTACAGACTCCTTTTCTAAGAGTTGGATTGCTTCTTGGCCATCCTTGGCTTGTAGGACAGACTCTACATCTGGTTGAAAGGTAAGCAACTGGCACATAGCATCTCGCAACATACTTTGATCTTCTGCAACAAGTAATTTCATCTTAATTTCTCTCCTTATAAGGTAGCCGAACCTGCACTTCAGTCGGATGTTTCTGAATGATCACCTTTACTTCTCCTGAAAAAGGAAGGACACGGTCTCGAACGGTATGGAGTTCATCTCCTTTTAGTGAAGCAAAGCCACAGCCATCATCTCTCACTGTTAGGATGAGTTCTTTCTCAGTTCGTTCTAATTTCAAGTAAGCTTTCGATGCTTTAGCATGCTTGATGATGTTGGTCACTAACTCAAGCAAAATCATGGAGGCCGTTGATTCTAATTCCTGAGTTAGGCTAGCTGTATCTAGTTGGTGATTGATTTCCGTTTCAATTCCTGCAATTTCCAGCATTTTTTTAACAGTCGCAAACTCGGAAGCAAGGGTTCTTGTTTTAAGATTTTCGATAATTGTACGGACTTCATTCATGGATTCTTTACTGATTTGATGAATTTCTTTTAATTCTTTTTCCACTTGAGGATAGGCCTGCATTTGAAGAAGCTGGAGGGCAAGGTCCGTCTTCACACTCAACATGGCAAAGGTATGACCTAGGCTGTCATGGAGATCCTGACCGATACGACTGCGTTCGTTTTCAGCCAAGAAAAGATTGAGCTTGGCATTTTGTTTCATCTTTTCTTCTTTTATGTCCTCCGACAATCGAATTCGATAAAGACCAAAGGTCATTGCATCGGAAAAGATAAAGGTCACCAAGAAAAAGAGTAGCTGCCAGGGACTAACATGATTGACCATATAGATTCCGGTCAGAATAAATGGTTGCAGGACAATAAAACTGACAAAACGCCAAGAGTGAAAAGAAATCTCATCCAGCTCATAAATAAGGAGATTGGATAAATAAAAGATAAACCATGTGAAACCTGAACTTAGCCAAACAGATGTATAAAAAATGTAGACAAGCATGGACCACCATGCTAGCCACTGCACGGTGCGATTCTGACTGATTAAAACCGAATAGAAGGCAAGTACAAATAGTAGGGTCCATAGCAAGGTTAAAAGCGGGTAATCTCCAACGATGACACCCGCTATAGGAAAGATGATAAACACAATTGAAATATGAAACATATAATGAATGTTTTTAAATTTTTCCAACATAGATTTATTTTACCTCAATCCGTTTTTTCAGTTGAATGACCAAAACACCAAAGAAAACTGTATAGCCTAGCACAACCAAGGCAGAAAGAATATTAAATTCATGGTGTTCCAAATAAGTAGAGACGATCTGCATCAGTTGATAGGTTGGAGTCAGCTTTCCAATAGATTGGAGCCATTCTGGGAAGGAATCCAAGGGGAACCACAGTCCACCTAGAACAGCCAAAGCAATATAGGCAATATTTCCAACAACCGTCATCAGTTGAGCACTGGGTAGCAAGCTCACCAAGACCCCCATGCTGATAAAGACCACGCTTCCGACCAGCAAAACAACTCCAATCACCAACCAGTCAAGCCAAGGCAGAGTCACTCCACGGACAAAATGACCAACCGAAAAGACAACTATAATTGATAACAAGAAAGTCAGCAGAGTACTGAACAGTTTTGATACATAATATTCTACCATAGATACAGGAGAATGTTGAAGCAATTTTTGCCAGTTATTCGTCTTGTCAGACTCGAGTGTGCTAGGGATACTGAAAAAGGCGCTTGACATGATACTAAAGAGCGTCATGGCAAAAAGATAGGCTTTAAGAACAATTTCTGGAACATCTGATCCTGACATCATACCAGAAAATATAAGGTAAAACACACTTGGAAGTCCGATGGATAGCAAGTAGTAGACTGCTTGCCGTTTCATCTGAATGATTTCCACTTTCATGAGACTTGTCATATTTTTCATCGTCAATCTCCTTTAATCTTGAGTCGTTTCGAAGATACTGTCTAAGAGAGTTCGATTGCGAACTTCAATTTCTTCAATCGTGCAGCCCTGTTCTTGCAAGAGTTTCCATACCTGGCTGGCTTCTTTGGTTGTGAAGGAAAGAGCATTTTGCTTGATTTCAATCTCTTGAACTTGGTCTAAAGTTCTGATAACTTCCTGATAAGTTAGAGGTACCGTAAAATGTTTTTCTTGTTCTTCACCACGCATGGCATAAGGCGTCGTATCGCGAATCAATTCTCCCTTGTGGAGGACCAAAATGCGGTCAGCCGTATGCTCCACCTCTTCAATATAGTGAGAAGAATAGACAATGGTCACACCATTTTTCTTCAACCGATTGACAATTTCCCAAAAATGCTGACGTGTTGAGGTATCCATGGCAGCAGTTGGCTCGTCTAAAAATAGAATTTTCGGACGACCTATTAAAGCCAACACAAAAGAGAACAAACGTTTTTGCCCACCAGACAACTTGCCCGCTAGCTGATTTTTCTGCTTGTCTGAGAATCTCAGCAAGTCATCAATTTCTTTGTCTGAAAGACTGTCGGGATAAAGTGACTTGAAAAATGATAGAAGTTCTTTCACTTTCAAGCTTTGGACAACTGCATTTTCTTGAGGCAAGACAGAAATAAGCTGCTTTAATCGAGGATCTGTTGGCGCAAACCCTTGAATGGCTATCTGACCTGAGCTCATGAACTTGTCGCCTAAGAGGCAATCAATCAAGGTTGTTTTTCCTGCCCCGTTAGGTCCTATCAAGGCGACACACTCACCATCGTTGATTTCAAAGGAGATGTTCCGCAAGATCTCCTTGTCTTTTATTTTCTTACTCAATTTCTCAACTTTAATCACAGTCATGAGATTCTCCTTTCAACCACTTCATTCCTATAGGGAAAACAACGAAAATCATAAACCCAAAACCCCAAGCACCACGAATAAATTGGCGAAGCAAGGTTTGGTCAAACCAACCAGTAAACATTTCCACTAGCCATACCAAGAGTGACAGGCCGATAAAGAGATAGACGATCGCTTTTTTCATTCCTCAAACTCCTTTTTCACATCTCTGACCAATTTCAAACCTTCTCTGACAAGCCAAGACATCATTCCAAAGCCAGCAAAGAGCTCCCAAGGAAAATGGTAGAAACCCTCGTCCAATCCTGAAAACATGAGATAGGTCATAACTCCTGCTGCTACTAAACTCACTGCGACAATCATTTTATTTTTCATTTCTTCTTCCTCCATTTCATACTTCAATTATAGTCTTTTGAAGTTAGCGGAGCTAGATGCTTCTGTCACTAGGAAATATGACAAATGTCATAAAAAAAGAAAGCTGCAAAATCAACTTTCTTTTTAATCGATTAAATTTTTATTCCACACTGAAAAGATATGGATATACAGGTTGTTGTCCTTGGTGGATTTCTACTTCTACATCTTCGAATTCTTCTGTGATTTCTTGGGCGATTTGGTTAGCCAATTCTTCACTTCCATCTTCACCAATATAGAAGGTTACGATTTCACTATCTTCGTCCAACATATGTTTCAATGTTTCTGTCAAGGTTTGGTGCATGTCAGGATTTGACACGAGGATTTTCCCATCTACCATACCAAGATTGTCATTTTCATGAATTGCTAATCCATCGATAGTTGTATCACGAACGGCTGTTGTTACACTACCGCTGATAACATCACTGAGGGCTGCAGTCATGCGTTCTTGGTTTTCTTTGATAGACTTGCTTTGGTCAAAGGCAAGAAGACTGGTCAACCCTTGAGGAAGAGTACGAGCTTCTACCACAACAGCAGGTTGTTCAAGCACTTCAGCCGCAGACTGAGCTGCCATAAAGATATTTTTGTTGTTTGGCAAGAAGATGATGTTGCGAGCATTGACCTGTTCAACAGCCTTGATAAAGTCCTCTGTGGAAGGGTTCATAGTCTGCCCACCTTCGATGACATAATCCACACCTTGGGCACGGAAGATATCTGCTAATCCTTGACCAGCTACTACTGCGATAAGGGCATATTCCTTCTCTTCAGCTGGCTTGCTGACTTGTGCTGCTTCTTTTTCAACTTGTGCTTCGTGTTGGTTACGCATGTTGTCCACTTTAACCTTGACCAAGCTACCATATTTAAGTCCTTCTTGCATAACAAGACCTGGATCTTCAGTATGGACGTGAACTTTGACAATCTCATCATCGTTGACGACAAGAAGAGAATCTCCAAGTTCATTCAAGTAGTTACGAAATTCATCATAGTCAAAGTCCTTAGAATAAGTTGGTCCTTGTTTGAGAGCAACCATGATCTCAGTACAGTAACCGAAGGTAATATCCTCAGTTGCCACATGTCCAGCAACTGACTTGTGGTGTTCAGCATTGATCATTTCACTCATGTTGGCAGGCGTTGCTACAAAGTCCTCAGACGCACTGTATTCACCAGTGAGTGCTGAAAGGAAACCTTCATAGATGAAGACCAAACCTTGACCGCCTGAGTCTACCACACCAACTTCCTTAAGAACTGGAAGCATTTCCGGTGTCTTAGCTAGAGCTCTCTTAGCACCTTCTAAGGCTGCACGCATAACCTCAACAGCATCATCTGTCTCCTCAGCTTTTTTCTTAGCACCGATAGCCGCTCCACGAGAAACTGTCAAAATAGTTCCTTCGACTGGTTTCATAACCGCCTTGTAGGCTACTTCGACACCAGATTGGAAAGCAAGAGCCAAGTCTTGACCTGTTAATTCGTCTTTATCTTTGATAGCTTGGGAGAATCCACGGAAAAGTTGAGACGTGATAACTCCTGAGTTTCCACGCGCACCCATCAAGAGTCCCTTAGCAAGAATGCTCGCCACTTCTCCAACTGTAGAAGCTGGCTTGTCTGCTACTTCTTTGGCACCATTCTCGATGGTCATCCCCATGTTTGTCCCAGTATCTCCATCTGGAACTGGAAAGACGTTTAATGAATTGACATATTCAGCTTGCTTATTCAAACGAGTTGATGCAGCCTGCACCATTTCTTGAAATAAGCTGGTAGTAATTTTTGACACGATTATTCTCCTACAACTTTGATATTTTGAATGTAGACATTCACAGTCTGAGCAGTGATTCCTAGTTGGTTTTCCAAACTAAAACGAACACGCTCTTGGATGTTTTTTGAGACTTCACTAATCTTTGTTCCGTAGCTCAAGACGGTATAAACATCAACTGCAATGCTGCCATCTTCGGCTGCCTTCACGACAACACCTTTTGCATAATTTTCCTTACCAAGAAGGGCTTGGAAATTATCTTTGAGGGTATTTTTGCTAGCCATACCGACCACACCAAAAATCTCAGTTGCTGCACCACCTACAACGGTTGCAATCACTTCATCTGTCAGTTCGATTTGACCATCTTTTGTATTAATTTTTACAGTCATTTTTTTTACCTCAACTAGTTGATACTCTATTTTATCATATTTCATTCCAAGTGTAAAAGCAGAATGCTGTATCGGCGGATATTTACTCTATTTTTCAAATGGTTTTATCTATAGAGCAAAAGAAAAAGACCTGAGCGGCCTTTTCATTTTTATTAAACGCGTTCAACTTTACCTGATTTCAAAGCACGAGCTGAAGCCCAAACTTTTTTAGGTTTACCATCGATAAGAACAGTAACTTTTTGAAGGTTTGGTTTTACGGCACGTTTTGTTTGGTTCATCGCGTGTGAACGGTTGTTTCCTGATACAGTCTTACGACCTGTAAAGTAACATACTTTAGCCATTATGTTTTCCTCCTATTAGATCTAATATAGCGGATGTGCTAGCACCACATACCGTACTATGTTATCACACTTTCTTGAATTTATCAAGAGAATTAAAATATTTTTTTATTTGACGTAGACAACGCCAAGTTTACCAAAAGCGACTTCCCCGCGAATAATCAAGGTTTTGCTTGTTGGCGCTACAGGAGCGTCTGCCTTAGCTGCACCAAAGGATGTTTCTACTTTCAAATCGACACGCCAGTGTTGTGGAACATAGACAGTTGCATTACCAAAAGCAACTTCGATATTTAAAGTCGCAAAATCACCTAGCATCTCTGCGTTATCATAGTAGATTTTAGCATCCCCAAAAGCGACTTCCACTTGGTCGGCTACAAGATCTTGATCCTGCTTATAGAAGGTTCCACTACCAAAAGCGACTTCCTTATCCGTGATGACTGTTCGCTCACCGTTGTACCACCATTTTTTCCCATACCAAAACTTACTTGAGTGAGTGAGATAGCCGACACCCAGCACTGCTAAGATACTAGCCCAAAACAAAGACTGGTTTGGGATAGGCAAAATGTTATAAAAATGATTCGCAATCATTAAGGCTACTAGAGCGGTAAAAACTGCTGATGTCAGGTGACGACGAAGCAAAGCTTCAACTGATTGGTAGGCAAAAAAGACGATACCAATCAAAGGCCATATTTTACCATCTAAAGAAGGAATTCCAAAGTTTCCTTGCAGCAAAATCCAGGCCGCTAAAACCAATAAAACAATACCAAATGCTTTCTTTTTCATGTTTTTCACCTCATGTTTCTTAGATTTTCTTTTAGGAGGGACTGGTAATGTCGTGATACATGAACCTCCTTGTGCGTCTGATAAAAGGAAATGGTGCCCGTTCCTGAAAAGGACTTGTCCACTGAGTAAATCTGACGGATGTTTGCGATCGTTGACTTGGAAACTCGACTAAAATAACGAGGCAAGATGGACTCTAACTCATAAAGTTTGAGACGAACTTCATAGGCTTCCTTCTGGTTATGAGCGTAGATCTTGCTCCCTTCTGTTTCAAAGAAGAGAATTTCTGACAGATCTAGATAATATTCACCCGTCCCCTTGTAAAAAGTCAACCTCGGAGCCTTTGACTCTTGCAAAAGTCGTTGCAAGTCTGCAATTTCATCTGTCAAAGTGGGTGTCTTGATAACAACTTCAGTCTCCTCTAAATTGCCGTCAATCTCAATTCGTAACTTCATCACATCTCCTTTCTGACTCTACTATATCAAAGCTAAGTTAGGAATACAAGGGCAAAAAAGCAAGTGGTCAATTTGAAGCAGTAAGTGGTTGTAGGGTCGGCTTAACTTACATATCAGAATAGGAAGAAAAGGAATCCCCACAACAGACCACAAGCATAGCCAACCAAGACATCCTTGGGATAATGAACACCACCTAGTACTCGGACCAAGGCTAAGAGTCCTGAGCAAATAAGCAAGATCATTCCGATCAAAGTCCAAGCATGGAAACAGGCCATGGAGATGATAGTTGCTGAAAAGACATGGCGACTAGGCATAGACTGTCCCGAACTATCTTTTTCAAGCAGGGGACGGATATCCCAAGTTTCGTAGGGACGCGGATGATTGATTTTCTTACGAAAAAGGGACAAGATCACAAAACCTGTAGCGGGGACAAGCAAATAGATCCCAACTTGCTGACCAAGCCCTAGCTGCAGGTAAGTGGTGACTAGTAAGGTCAGATAGACCATGGGCATTGCTACTGTCATCAAACGATTGAAAGTAAGCAATAGAAATAAAAGGGTGGGATAGCTGGTGAGTCTGGAGCTGATATTTCGATACCATTCTTGATAATTTTTCATTAAATTTCTCATTCATTACCTTGTTTTTGCCTACAGGTGAGACATTTGTCTTCTAGTATAGTGTAGAAAAAGAAGGCCGTCAAGCCTTCTTTAGATTTATTCTTCTGCTTCGTCTTCTGTAAATTGACTATTGTACAAGTCAGCGTAGAAGCCACCTTGCGCCATCAGCTCCTCATGGTTGCCTTGTTCAATGATATTGCCATCTTTCATGACAAGAATCAAATCTGCATTACGAATAGTTGACAAGCGATGGGCGATGACAAAGGAAGTTCGACCCTCCATCAAACGGTCCATAGCTTTTTGGATCAATTCCTCTGTACGTGTGTCGACTGAGGATGTCGCTTCATCCAAAATCAAGAGCGGTGCATCTTTGAGAAGGGCACGAGCAATGGTCAAGAGTTGTTTTTGTCCAACAGACAAGGTCACTGTATCATCCAAAACAGTATCGTAACCGTCTGGCAAGGTCATGATAAAGTGGTGGATTCCCACAGCCTTGCTGGCTTCTATCATTCGTTCATCACTGATGTCTGTCTGATTATAGATCAGGTTCTCTCGAATGGTTCCTTCAAAGAGCCAAGTGTCCTGCAGGACCATTGAAAAGGCATCGTGCACTTCAGAGCGCTTCATGTCCTTGGTATCCACACCATCGATGCGGATACTTCCCTTATCAATCTCATAAAACTTCATCAAAAGATTGACAATGGTTGTCTTACCAGCCCCAGTCGGTCCAACGATTGCGACCTTTTGACCTGCATGAGCTGTCGCAGAAAAGTCATGGATGATGGTGCGCTCTGGTGTATATCCAAACGACACGTGATCAAAAATCACTTCCCCTTTCATGTCACTCAATTGTCTGTCCTTATGGGATTCATCCTGCATCTCAGCTTCACCTAGAAACTCTAATACACGAGTCATGGCTGCACTCGCTTGTTGCAAGCTTGTAATCCCTTGGGCAATCTGTGACAGAGGTTGGGAGAAGGTCCGTACGTAAACCATAAAGGCTACAATAATCCCTATAGTGATGTGTCCTTCCAACGCCAGCGCGGCCCCAACGATGATGACTAAGACATAACTAAAGTTCCCAACAAAGAACATGGCTGGCATCATGATACCAGAGATAAACTGAGATTTCCAGATACTATCATGCAAGTTTTGGTTTAAACCTGCAAATCTCGCTTTGGAGGTGTCCACTGCGTTGTAGCTGGTCACTACATTATGGCCAGAGTACATCTCTTCCACATAACCATTGACGGCCGCTAGATTATTTTGTTGAGCTTTAAAATAACCCTGTGACTTGGCCATGATTACGGAAACCGCCGCAAAACCAACAAGGGTTGATACAACGGTTACCAATGCCAAAATCCAGTTCATCCCAAACATGGTCACCAAGACAGCAATCAACAAGAAACTAGCTGAAAGAACTGTCCCTAGACTTTGGTTGAGAGATTGCGCTGCTGTATCCACATCATTGGTCACGCGCGAAAGGGTGTCTCCTTGTGAATGACGGTCAAAATAGCCAAGTGGCAAACGATTGATTTTTTCAGCGATTGCTGTCCTCAAACGTTTCGAGAAATGTTGGATACTCGTTGAAAAGATATAGGCCTGTGTATAGTTAAGGATAGCTCCAAACACATATAGGACAACCAAAAATCCAGCAATGTTTGACACAGCTACCAAGTCGATTTCTGTAGCCAAACCATCTGAAATCAAGTTTGTAATTTCCTTAATCTTAGTTGGCCCATAAACTGTGATGATACTTGAAATGACTGCAGCCACAACTGCTATTAGGAGAGGGAGTTGGAGGCCTGCCATATAAGGTTTGCACTGTTTCCAGACCGACACTTTTTTATTTTCCATGTTCCAATTCCTCCTTCGATAGTTGTGAGTAGGCAATTTCTTGGTAGACTTCGTTGATAGCTAGAAGTTCCTTGTGGGTGCCTTGTCCCACGACTTTTCCTTGATCCAATACTAAGATCAAGTCTGCATCCATAATGGTAGAAATCCGTTGCGCTACGATGAGCTTGGTCATGGATTTTGTTTTCTCAGCTAGTTCTTGGCGTAGGACACGATCCGTCTTGTAGTCCAAGGCTGAGAAGGAATCATCAAAGATGAGAATCTCTGGTTTACGAGCCAAGGCACGCGCAATGGCCAAACGCTGTCTTTGACCTCCTGAGAAGTTAGTTCCGCCTTGGGCCACTTCTGAGTCAAGACCTGCTTCCTTGTCCTCGATGAAGTTTTTAGACTGGGCCAATTCCAAGGCTTGCCACATAGCAGCTTCGCTTAGAGGAGTTTCTTTGCTCTTACCAAAGTCTAAGTTCTCCTTGACATCTCCAGAAAAGAGTACAGCTTTTTGTGGAATATAGCCGACCTTATTGCGCAAATCTTCCAAATCGTAATCTTGAACATTAACTCCGTCCACTAGGATTTCTCCATCAGAAACGTCGTAAAAACGTGGCAAGAGGTTGACAAGCGTAGACTTCCCTGATCCAGTCGATCCGATGAAGGCTACGGTTTGACCCGCTTCTGCTTTGAAAGTGACATGTTCCACGACTGCTTCAGAGTTTTTAGAGTAGCGGAAAGTTACATCACGGAATTCCACTTGTCCCTGAACTGAATGATCCGCTGTCTGTGCATGACTAGGATTTTCAATAGAAGAATGCAAATCCAATACTTGATTGATACGCCCTGCCGAAACCAAGGTACGAGGAAGAACGATAAAGAGTGCTCCCATGAGAAGGAAGCCCATTACCACCTGCATAGCATAGGACATGAAGACCACCATATCACTAAAGAGTGGCAGACGTTCTGTCAAACTTGCATCGTTGATGATATAGGCACCAATCCAGTAAATGGCTAAACTCAATCCACTCGAAATTGCCATCATGATCGGGTTCATAATCGCCATCAATCGATTGACAAAGAGATTGAGACGTGTTACCTCGTCGTTGGCTGCTTCAAATTTTTCATCTTGGTAATCCTCGGCGTTATAAGCACGAACAACTCGAATCCCAGTCAAACTTTCACGAGTGATGCTATTGAGTTTATCTGTCAATTTTTGAATGACAGATTGTTTTGGAAAGGCCAGAGTCATGAGAACAGTGGTCATCAAGACATTCACAATAACAGCCACAACGACCGCCCAGAGCCAGTATTCCGACTTGCCAAGGATTTTCCCAATAGCCCAGATAGCCATAATTGGCCCACGAGTAACCACTTGCAAGCCCATGGTAAAGAGCATCTGTATTTGGGTAATATCATTGGTCGTCCGAGTCAAGAGACTTGGGATTGAAAAACGTTTGATCTCTGTCTGTGAAAAATCCAAAACCTGATGAAATACATCAGTGCGTAGATGGGTTGTATAGGATGCTGCAACGCGAGCGGCAAAGAAACCAACCATAACAGATGAAAAGAAAGCCAATAAAGACAAACCAATCATCTTCGCAGCTGGTGACCAGAGTTCACCCAACTGCGTTCCAGACGTTCCCAGTAATTCTGTAATTTGCGAAATATAAGTCGGCACCTCTAACTCTAGATAGACCGAGAAACAAGTGAAAAGAATCGTAAGGACGATCATTCCCCACTCTTTTCCTGTAATACGTTTAGCGAGTTTCTTCATTCTCTCCTCCTATCTTCTCAACATTTTCTTGCAACTGACCGAGAACCTTTTCAAATATTGCCAAGTCCGAATCCGAAACACCCTCTAACAAACTCTGATCAATCCGATCAAAAAAGGCCTTAACTTCTTGCATCTGCGAACGCGATTTGTCGGTCAAACGAACAAATTTTGCTCGTTTATCACTTGGACTGGCCTCTAACTCGACCAAACCATTTTGTACCATACGCTTGACCAAGTTACTTGCCACAGACTTAGTAATATTGAGTTCTTGTTCAATATCCTTGATAAGCGTTAATTCTTGATCATGCTCACGACGATCTAAAAATCTCAGGACCTGCCCTTGCGGTCCACCCATAAATTCAATGCCACATCGCTTAGCTTCTTTCTGTACCATCAGATGAACCTGGTGTCCAAAACGTTTAAACATTAACATCGGCTTGTCCATGATTGCTCCTTTCTTATCTTTTAAATAGTTCTCACAGGAACTATTTAAGTTTCCATGAGAACTATTTTATCACTTCCAGAAGAAATGTCAAGAAAAAAGTTTCCAAGAGAACTATTTTGGCACAAATTGACATTATGCAATATTTTTTCTATAATAAGCACTAACTACCATGGATAGAAATCCATTCACTCGATGAAGGGAGAAAACTTTCAAATGAAACCAGAAGAACAAAAAGTTTTAGGGATTTTAGCAACTATTTTTGGAGCCATCGCACTTTTAGGGTCTTGGATTCCGTTTATTAACTATCTGTCTTTTTTCATCGCTATTGTCGCTTTGATCTTGGGCATTATCGGCCTTATCGTCAACCTTAAAAAACGGAAAACCATGGCCATTATCGGAACATCCCTAGCAATTGCTTCTGTTGTACTTTTCTTTACGGCCCAGGTACTGTACGCTAATGTCTACAAAGAGTTTGTCAGAGAGTTTAACCGTTCCTATAGAGAAGCTAGCTCCTCAATGGAACGCGACTTGACAGATGATACCATTGATTCACTCCCCGAAGAAGAGGAGGAAGAAGACGATACCTTCACTTGGACCCAAGAACAGTTTGACGCCTTAATCGAAGGTGACCTTGATAACAAAGGAAAAGGTGGTACCAATTACAAGGATATTATCAAAAAACACGGACTGCCAGACTCCGAGTTTGACTCCACTATCGGAGGGTACGATACGAGAAAAATCACCTATATCTCCATTAGTGACAAGATTAAGACCGTTACCTTAACTTTTGCAAAACAGGACAATGGACAGCTCTTGCTCGTTCATAAAATAGCTGTAGGCCTAGGAGGAAGCCAGCAGCAAAAAGATTCAGATTCTGGGACCAGAGTCTAGGTTCAAATATCAAAAAAACGAACAGCTAGTAAAACTGTTCGTTTTTCTATTAGAATCCATCTACGTTTGTGTAGATTTTCTGTACGTCTTCGTCGTCTTCAAGAACGCTGTAAAGTTTTTCAAAGGTTTCAAGGTCTTCGCCTGACAATTCTACTTCAGACTGAGGAATCATTTCCAATTCAGTCACTTGGAATTCTTGGATACCTGACTCACGAAGGGCAACAATAGCTTTGTGAAGGTCTGTTGGAGCTGTGTAAACCGTGATTGTTCCTTCTTCTGCTTCTACATCGTCCACATCCACATCAGCTTCGAGCAAAAGTTCAAAGATAGCATCCGCATCTTCACCTGCAAATACGATAACACCCTTGTTGTCAAAGAGGTAAGAAACAGAACCTGAAGCGCCCATATTTCCGCCATTTTTACCAAAAGCAGCACGAACGTTCGCAGCTGTACGGTTGACGTTTAAAGTCAAGGTATCAACGATCAGCATAGAACCATTTGGTCCAAATCCTTCGTAACGTCCTTCTGTAAAGGTTTCGTCTGTGTTTCCTTTTGCTTTATCAATCGCTTTATCGATAACGTGTTTTGGCACTTGGGCTTGTTTAGCACGGTCGATAACGAATTTCAAAGCAGTGTTTGATTCTGGGTCTGGATCACCTTTTTTAGCTGCTACATAGATTTCTACACCAAATTTTGCATATACTTTAGAGTTAGCTCCATCTTTAGCCGTTTTCTTAGCTACGATATTGGCCCATTTACGTCCCATTAGGAATCTCCTTTTTTCACATTTTAATCTTTCTTATTATAACACAAGTTTTTTCGATTTTCACTAGAGGAAATGGATTTTATTCAGCAAATCCAGCTATGATGACACTTTTGTTGCCAAGATAGCCTTGCCCTCTTTTATCAAGGGATGACGGAATAGTGAGAAGTACAGTTGAATGGTCATGGCAACCCAGATAAGGGGTTCGCAAAGGATAACTCCCCTATACCCTGCCCAAGGGATAATCAAGACCACAAAAACGATTTTCCCGATTAGTTCTATAAAGCTGGAAACTAGAGGAAGGACTTTCTGCCCCAATCCCTGCAAACAATTCCGATAAATCAATAAAAGGCTCAAAATCGGATAAAAGACTGAACTGATTTGCAGGTAGAGGCTACCATTTTCAACCAAGTAAGTATCTGTCGAACTGGCCAAGAAGGAAACCAAGCTAGGACTGGCAAAAAAGAGGAAAATACAAACAAAACCTGCCCAGGACATGCTCAAACGACTACCGATTCGAAGTCCTTGAACAATGCGGTCTGGGCGCTTGGCCCCGAGATTCTGAGAGGCAAAGGTCGTCATAGCAGAAGAAATAGCCGTCATCGGAAGAAGAGCAAAAGCCATAATGCGTCGCGCCGCTGTTTGCGCACTTATAATCACAGCTCCAAAGGTATTGACAGAAGACTGTAAAATCACACTACCGATAGACACAATCGAACTCATCAGCCCCATAGCCAAACCTTGCTCTAAAAGATCCGCGTACAAGGCCTTGTTCCATTTAAAATGCTTGAGTTGAGGGAGGAGTTCTGGAACACTCTTGCGAATATAGTAAAAGCAAAGAACCGCTGACAAGCCTTGTGAAATGATGGTAGCAAGGCCCGCAGATTGAACTCCCAGATGCAGTTGCGTAATGAAATACAAATCCAGCACCACATTGACCAAGGCAGAAAAAATCAGAAATCCAAGAGCCGCTAGACTATCACCAATGGACCGCAGCAAGCCTGCAAAGAGATTATAAGCGAAGCTGACGCCTACACAGGTCACAATCATAGAAATATATTGATAGGACTGGGGAAGGATTTCTGCAGGAGTATCTAGGTATTGCAAGAGTGGGTACAGGCCAACAAAGCCCATCAGCATGACCAAAATACTGAGAAGCCCTCCTAAAATCCAGGTTGCTGCTACTGCTTCTTTAATTTTAGTGAAATTACGAGCCCCATAATAGCGGGCAATGACGATCCCCATCCCATTGCCAACACCAAGCGTAAAACCTATAATCAAGTCAAAAATGGCAGTTGTCGCCCCTACTGCAGCCAAGGAATCTTGACCAAGAAAACGCCCAACAATCAAGACATCAGCTGTATTATAAAGCTGTTGGAAAATATTAGACAGCAAGATTGGAAAGGCAAAGCTTAAAAGCGAGGGAAGAATAGGACCATGTATTAGGTCCACTGATCGTTTCTTATTCATAAAGCTATTATATCAGCTTTCTGGAAGAGCGACAAGGATTGCTTGGCTTTCTTAAAATCAATTGCTTACAGAGAGACAATTTGCTATAATCAAGAAAAGGAGGTCACTTATGAGTTTGACCAGTCAATTAATAACCGATGCATTTCCAGATCTTGATAAGGTTGAAAAGCTAAACAAGGAAGCTTTCCCCGAGGAAGAACGAGTCCCTCTGTCTGAGTTCTTGCGCTATCAGGACCGAGATGACGCCCACTTTTTTGCCTTTTATAATGAAGAAGAATTTGTCGGCTTTGCCTTCTCCATCTCCAATCAAAAAGCCTTCTATATAAGCTTTTTTGCCATCATGCCCCACCTAAGGAGCCACGGGTACGGAAAGGAAATCATCGAAAAGCTGACAGATTTTTACCAGCGAACCATGTTGCTGGAAGTCGAGCGCTTGGATGAAGAATGCGATAACTTGGAGCAGAGAAAGGCCCGCATGAACTTCTATCGACAAAATGGCTTTAAAACAGCCAATGCTTTCCTAGAGTACGATGATCTGAGTTTTGAAATCCTCTACCGTGGCGACCATTTTGACGAAGAAGCCTATCGCGACATCTTCCAAAAGTTACAGGATGAACATTATTTTGACTTTCACATCGAATATCGTCGTTTTAGTGATCATTAGTTCTTTCATCTGAAATAAACATAAAAAGTAGCAGTTCCTATCTGCTACTTTTTATGTTATTCTTCAATTTCGATTTCAAGTCCATCGCCTAGGTCAAGTGTCACTTCTTGGTTAGGCGCTAGATCCTCAACGACAGAAGTAGGAGTTGTTCCTTCTTCATCTTCAATCAAGCCATATTGAACACGGACTTGATGGTCAATCTCATCAAAGACTTCTGGGTGATCTGCCAAGTATTTCTTAGCATTTTCAGAACCCTGACCGATCTTTTCATCCTTGTAAGAGTACCAAGCTCCTGCTTTTTTGATGATATCGAGATCACTTGCAATCTTCAAAAGCTCACCGGTCTTAGAAATACCTTCTCCGTACATGATTTCAACAAAGGCTTCCTTAAATGGTGGAGCCACCTTGTTTTTCACGACCTTGATCTTGGTTTCTTTACCAACATTGGTATCTTTTTGATCACCAGTTCCTTTGATTTGCGTGCTTCCACGAACATCCAAACGGACTGAAGCGTAGAATTTCAAAGCACGTCCACCAGGTGTTGTTTCTGGATTTCCAAACATGACCCCAACTTTTTCACGCAATTGGTTGATAAAGATGGCAATTGTTTTGGTCTTATTGATAGAAGCACCAAGTTTACGCATGGCCTGGCTCATCATACGAGCTTGCAAACCAACGTGGCTGTCTCCAATATCCCCATCAATTTCCGCACGAGGTACAAGGGCCGCAACTGAGTCGATAACGACAAGGTCAACTGCACCTGAGTCAATCAATTTTCCTGCAATTTCAAGACCTTGCTCTCCTGAGTCTGGTTGTGACAAGAGCAGTTCATCAATATTCACACCAAGTGCCGCAGCATAGGCTGGGTCAAGGGCATGCTCCGCATCGATAAAGGCAGCGATACCGCCTTCTTTCTGTGCTTGCGCAACAGCGTGAAGGGCAACCGTTGTCTTACCAGATGATTCTGGTCCATAGATTTCGATGATACGTCCTTTAGGATAACCACCTGAACCAAGGGCAATGTCAAGAGCCAATGAGCCTGAACTCATGACTTGCACTTTTTGCTCTGCACGTTCACCCAAACGCATGATTGAACCTTTACCGAAGTCTTTCTCAATCAATTTAAGAGCATCGTTCAAGGCTTTTTCACGATCCGCTCCAAACTTTTTTGAAATTTCATCTAATTTTTTTGGTTTTTTCGCCATTCTATTCTCCTGTATTCTAATAGTCCTAAGACCTATCTACTATTATATCAAAAGTTAGTCACTTAATAAAGCCTTGCGAACTAGGTTAAAGGCATGCATGACCGCGATATGTCGAACATCTGCTCGGCTCCGTCCTGCGATATTAGCCTTGATAACTTCTGTCCCTTTTGCATGTGCCAAGCCGATAAAGACTGTCCCAGCTGGATGCCCCTCTAGGCTATCTGGCCCAGCCACACCTGTCAGACTGACTCCATAATCAGACTGAGTCTTGAGCCGTGCCTGCTCTGCCATCTTTTTAGCCGTAAACTCTGAAACGACCCCGTGTTCTTTCAGCTCTTGCTCGGAAATATCCAGCATCTTAGACTTTTCTTCTAAACTGTATGTGACAAAACCGCCATTAAAAACGGCAGAAACGCCTGAAAAGTCTGCTAATGTCGCTTGAAAAAGGCCTGCCGTCAAGCTCTCTGCTGCAGTAATGCTTTTCTTTCTCTTCTTAAGCTCTTCTACAACGACACTTGCTAGGCTGCTCTCCTCCCCATATCCATAACAGATGTCTCGCAAAGAGAGTCCCTCGAAAGTCTGGCGATCTAAGATTTGATTTTCCAAGATGTCCAATGCTTGATCAGCCTTTTCTTGACTAACTGCTTTTGTGGACAAGCGTAAGGTCACTTCTCCCGTTTTGGCATAAGGAGCCAAGGTCGGATCAGTTTGATGGTCAATCAAATCCGCCAAAATGGTCACCAACTGACTTTCACCAATCCCAAAGAAACGGAGCACTCGTGAATATAACTTGGTACCAGTCATTAACTTAGGTAAGAGTTGATTTAAGACCATGGGTTTCAACTCACTTGGTGGTCCTGGGAGGACCACGTAGGTCACGCCATCTACTTCCGATACCCCTCCGACTGCTAAACCTGTCTCATTTGGCAGTGGAGTTGCCCCTTCTACAATTTGGGCTTGGCGTTCATTATTCGGTGTCCGAACATAGTCAGGTCTATGAGCAAAAAAGACATCCAGTTTCTCTTGCGCTTGAGGGTCAAACACTAAACCTTTTCCCAAAAATTTTGCCAATGTTTGTTTGGTCAAATCATCCTCTGTTGGCCCTAAGCCCCCTGTCAAAATGACTAGACTGCTACGCGAGCTCGCAATCTCTAGCAAGGACATGAGACGCGCTTCATTATCTCCGACAGCTGTTTGGAAGTAGACATCTACTCCAATTTCTGCTAGCTTTTCTGATAAAAACTGGGCGTTGGTATTGACGATCTGCCCTGTTAAAATTTCCGTTCCAACAGCAATGATTTCTGCTTTCATCTTTCCTCCTACCTATCTATTCGGATTCTTTTTGAAAAAATCGCAGGAAAGTCCCACGATTTGATTCTTTGTTTTATTCTATCTCTTCGTTTGAAGCATTTGTGGAAGGTGCTGTTCGACCATAAAGATTTTCATACAGAACAGCGTTGGTCTCCAACTCTGCCACGTCCTCTCTCCCTAGGGAACGACGCAAGAGATTTTGCATTTCTAGCATATGCTCTCTCGTTACGATTTGGTAAGAGATTCCTTGCAACTCAGCATCTTCACCACGAAGTTGATGTGTTTCGATGTTTTTAAAAGAATCTTGGTAACCAAGTAGTTGTGGAATACTGGAGGCAGACAAATCAACATTTGTCTGCATATTATCACTAAGCGCTTTTAAGATAGCTTGATAATGACTGATACTATTGAGGCTCAAGACCTTTTCCATAATCTTTTGAATGACTTCACGTTGACGTTTTTGACGACCATAGTCTCCCTCAGGATCCTGATAACGCATCCGTGAATAGACCAGGGCTTCCTCACCATTCAAGGTTTGCTCACCGACTCCAATCGAGATTTTATTAAATTCTTCCTGATCAGCAATCGAAATTGGAAAACCGAGTGTGTTATTTACTGTGATGCCCCCAACTGCATCAACTAGCTGTTGAAGTCCTTGCATGTTGACCATCACATAACGATCGATATGAATGTTCATCATTTTTTGAATGGTTGAAATAGCCAACTCTGCACCGCCATTGGCATAGGCAGCATTGAGTTTCGCTTCCTGAACTTGGCCATTTCCAGTCTCAATCTTGGTCAAAATATCCCGTTCCAAACTCATCATAGTGGTTTTCTTGGTTTTCGGATTGACTGTCAGAAGAATCATGGAATCACTATTCCCCGCCCAAGGGTCTGTACGTTCTACATTTCCCGTATCTACCCCCATCAAAAGAATGGTCAAAGGCTCTGTCGCCTCAATCACGTTGGTTTCTTCACCAATTTTCTTATAAGTTTTTTTACTTAAGGTTTCAGTTCCTTGATAATAAATAGTATAGGCATATGCACCCACACCTAAAGCCGTTACTGCTAGAAAAGCTAGTAGCATTCCGATTATTTTTTTTACCATCTTATCATTTATCTATCAGTCTACCCATCAGGTAAACGTCTAAAAATATCCCTTCTTTTAAATAGGCTCCTCTTTCTTGTAAGCCTTCTGTAACAAATCCAAATTTTGAATAGAGGTGGATAGCTGCCTCGTTGCGCTTTTGTACACTGAGCTGCAAACGCCGCAGAACTCCACTGGTTTTAACCCACTCAATTCCCTCTTCAAGGAGTATGCTTCCTAAGCCATGATTCCAAAACTTCCTTTGGATGACCAAAAAGATATCCCCAATGTGACGAATCCGTATACGTTGCTCTGCCGTGATGTTCAAAACACCTGCAATTTCGTCATTCAGGAGGGCTAGGAGAGTGATTTGGTTATCTGAAGTCGCTTGTTTTTCAATAAAAAGAGCCATTTCAGATTCTGTCATCAGGATACCATTTTCATCCAGACTGGTGAAATCTGTCTCCTGTCCAACTAAATCCAAGAATGCAACCAAAGCAGCCGCATCCTGAACTTCAGCCTCACGAATACAAAGTTCATACTCCATCTTGAAGCTCCTTGATCAATTCCTCAGCACGAGAACCCTGAGCGGTAAAATAGAGGCGACGACCCTCAGCCTCTTTCAAGAGTTCCAACTCCAAGTAGGAATCTGGCAAATCCTCACCCAAAAGATGTCCCCACTCGATAACGGTCACACCACCACCAAATAGAAACTCATCCAAGTCAATCGAATCAGCATCCCCCTCAATCCGATAGACATCCAAGTGGTAGAGCGGAAGGCGACCCTCATACTCTCTCACGATGGTGTAAGTTGGACTTTTGATCATCTGACGAATACCCAAGCCCTTAGCAATCCCCTTGGTAAAGGTTGTTTTACCAGCACCCAATTCTCCAGACAAGATCAAAACATCATTTTTTTGGAGCAAGGTTCCTAGGCGTTCTCCCAGATTGATCAGCTCTTCTTCATTTTTTGTGTACATGCTACTATTATACCAAAAAGTTTTCTTTTGTGTAAATTTTCTTTACAAACTTACTATAATGATTTTGGTAAAATAAGGGATTTTTATTGATAGAAAAGTGTTTTTAAAAAAATATACACATGGCGCTAACAAGTAAAATATCTCGGATCACATGACTGTAAAAAGAAAATTCTCTTCTCATAGATTTTGGAAATAAAAACCGAGCAAAAATGAATCCCAAACCAGCATAAAAAACAATGGATAAAACTGTCATTGGATTTCTCAAGAACAGCAAGGTTGCCAGAACTGTCAGGATAACTGTTTTTTTCTTATTGAGAGTGGTTCCCAAATCTCGGCTGTATTTTTCAAACGGTAAAAAGACAAGTAAATCAATGCCAAATAAGAAAAAGAAGGAAGGCAAGAAAAGATCTACCAGCTCTTGCTGAAAAGCTGTCTGTGTTAAAATAGTCTCCGACAACACCAGACAGACGCCTACTAGGTTTAAAGCCAACAAGATACTATAAAATAGTTTCACTTTTTTCTGACTATTTATAATGCTATGAACATCCTGATCTCGAGTATAAAAGAAATTCATCCCTGCGCACAGACCTGATGCCAATACGATAAACACTAGAAAATAGGCGCTTGATTGCTTTAAGGTTAAGATGGATCCCTTCCACAGTAAACAGCTACTCAGACTAATCTGGATCAAAGCCAGTAACAATAAGATGCGAATTGATTTTATCATTTTCAGTTCTCCCTTCGTATACATGATTATACTCTGCGAGAAAGATAAAATCCCTCCCCTCTTCTCAAGTGTCCTGTTTTAACGCTCAACTGACAAAAATGAAAAATAGTTGAAGCGATCTGAGAGATATTGCTTCGTGCTCACATAACCCCAATAGACAGAAGTGTAAAACAAAAGAGAACCCGAAGGTTCCCTCATTTGCTTTTTATTCTACTGTTTCTTCAACTTGGATTTCCACAGTTTCATCTACTGGAGCGTTTTCTGTCTCTTCTTGTTCAGGAGCCAGATATGATGCTTCATTGATAGCCTGTGGTTCAAGGTTACGGTAGCGAGCCATACCAGTACCTGCTGGGATGATCTTACCGATGATAACATTTTCCTTGAGTCCAAGGAGATGGTCTTTCTTACCACGGATAGCCGCATCTGTAAGGACACGAGTTGTTTCCTGGAAGGAAGCCGCTGACAAGAAACTGTTGGTTTCAAGTGAGGCTTTGGTGATTCCCATAAGAACTGGGCGACCAGTCGCTGGAACTCCACCTGCGATAAGAACATCCTTGTTGGCATCTGTAAAGTCGTTGATATCCATGAGAGTACCCATGAGAAGATCTGTGTCCCCTGGATCCATGACACGAACTTTACGGATCATTTGACGAACCATTACCTCGATGTGTTTGTCACCGATTTCTACCCCTTGGCTGCGGTAAACTTTTTGTACTTCACCGAGAAGGTAGGTTTCAACAGACAAGACATCACGAACAGCGAGGAGACGTTTCGGTTGGATAGATCCTTCTGTCAATGCTGCACCGCGAGAGACTTGGTCTCCAACTTCAACACGCATACGTGCTGTAAATGGAACCACGTACTCACCTTCGCCAGTTTCACCCTTAACAAAGACTTTCTTGGTACGAGTTGACGCGTCTTCTTCGATAGCAGTAACTTGTCCTTTGACCTCTGTGATGACCGCTTCCCCTTTAGGATTGCGGGCTTCAAAGATTTCTTGGACACGAGGAAGACCCTGAGTGATATCGGTATTTGAGGCAACCCCACCCGTGTGGAAGGTACGCATTGTAAGCTGTGTACCAGGTTCCCCGATAGATTGGGCAGCGATTGTACCAACTGCTTCACCAACTTCAACCGCATCACCAGTTGCCAAGTTGATACCATAACAGTGACGACAGACACCATGACGAGTGTTACATGTAAATACAGAGCGGATAGTCACTTCTTCCACACCAGCATTAACAATTTCACGCGCCTTGTCTTCTGTAATCAACTCATTTGGACCGATGATAACCGCACCAGTTTCTGGATGTTTAACAGTTTTCTTAGTGTAACGACCATTGAGACGCTCTTCGAGAGACTCGATCATCTCTTTTCCTTCTGCGATAGAGCGGATCAAGAGACCACGGTCTGTTCCACAGTCGTCCTCACGGATGATAACGTCTTGGGCCACGTCAACCAAACGACGAGTCAAGTAACCTGAGTCGGCTGTCTTAAGGGCCGTATCGGTCATACCCTTACGGGCACCGTGAGTTGAGAAGAACATTTCGAGTACTGACAAACCTTCGCGGAAGTTTGAAAGGATTGGCAATTCCATGATACGTCCGTTCGGAGCGGCCATCAGACCACGCATACCGGCAAGCTGTGAGAAGTTTGAGATGTTACCACGGGCTCCAGAGTCCATCATCATAACGATTGGGTTCTTAGGATCTTGGTTGGCAACCAAACGTTTCTCCAATTTTTCACGGGCTGCACGCCATTCAGCTGTAACAGCGTTGTAGCGCTCATCGTCCGTAATCATACCACGACGGAATTGTTTGGTGATTTGTTCTACACGTTTGTGTGATTCTTCGATGATTTCAGCCTTGTCATCAACGACTGGGATATCGGCGATACCTACTGTCAAACCTGCAAGAGTTGAGTGGTGGTAACCGAGGTTCTTCATGCGGTCAAGTAAGGCAGAAGTTTCTGTCGTACGGAAACGTTTGAAGATTTCAGCGATGATATTTCCAAGATTTTTCTTCTTGAACGGAGGGTTAAGTTCAAGATTGCTGATGGCTTCCTTGATATCTCCACCAAGTGGCAAGAAGTACTTAGCTGGAACACCCTCTGTCAAGTTAGCATTGTTTGGTTCTTGCAAGTATGGTAGACCCTCTGGCATGATGTCGTTGAAGAGAATTTTACCAACTGTTGTCAGCAAGACTTTATGTTTTTGCTCTTCTGTCCATGGTTTGTTAAGGCTGTCTGTTGCGATACCTACACGTGAGTGGAGGTGAACATAACCATTGCGGTAAGCCATAACAGCTTCGTCACGGTCTTTGAAGACCATTCCTTCACCTTCACGACCAGCTTCTTCCATGGTCAAGTAGTAGTTACCCAAAACCATGTCCTGAGATGGAGTAACAACTGGTTTCCCATCTTTTGGATTCAAGATATGCTCAGCAGCCAACATCAAGATGCGAGCTTCTGCTTGAGCTTCTTCTGAAAGTGGTACGTGGATGGCCATTTGGTCCCCGTCAAAGTCGGCATTGTAGGCTTCACAGACAAGTGGGTGCAAGCGAAGGGCCTTACCATCAATCAAGACAGGTTCAAAGGCTTGGATACCCAAACGGTGAAGGGTCGGTGCGCGGTTCAAAAGGACTGGGTGTTCTTTAATCACTTCTTCAAGAATGTCCCAGATACGCTCATCTCCGCGTTCTACCAAGCGTTTAGCTGCTTTGACGTTTTGCACGATGTCACGGGCAACGATTTCACGCATGACAAATGGTTTAAAGAGCTCAATCGCCATTTCACGTGGTACACCACATTGGTACATCTTAAGAGTTGGACCAACGGCGATAACAGAACGTCCTGAGAAGTCAACACGTTTACCGAGCAAGTTTTGACGGAAGCGTCCTTGTTTACCTTTGAGCATATGGCTCAATGATTTAAGAGGACGGCTACCTGGTCCTGTAATTGGGCGACCACGACGACCATTGTCAATCAAAGCGTCAACCGCTTCTTGAAGCATACGCTTCTCATTTTGAACGATGATACCTGGTGCATTCAACTCAAGCAAACGAGCCAAACGGTTGTTACGGTTGATAACACGACGGTAAAGGTCGTTCAAGTCAGATGAGGCAAAGCGGCCACCATCCAACTGCAACATTGGACGAAGATCTGGTGGAATAACTGGAAGGATGTTGAGAATCATCCATTCAGGTTTGTTTCCAGACTTGTAAAAAGCATCCAAAACATCCAAACGACGGATAGCTTTGACACGTTTTTGTCCAGTAGCTGTTTTCAACTCTTCTTTGAGTTCAGCAATTTCTTTTTCAAGATCTACTTGTTTCAAAAGGTCTTGGATGGCTTCGGCACCCATTTTGGCAACGAATGATCCATAACCATATTCACGCAAACGCTCACGGTATTCGCGCTCTGTCATGATAGATTTGTGCTCAAGTGGTGTATCCTTCGGATCAATCACCACGTAAGCCGCAAAGTAGATAACTTCCTCGAGGGCACGAGGACTCATATCAAGGGTCAAGCCCATACGACTTGGAATCCCCTTGAAGTACCAGATGTGAGATACAGGAGCTTTTAATTCGATGTGCCCCATACGCTCACGACGAACTTTTGTACGCGTCACTTCAACCCCACAGCGGTCACAAACAATCCCTCTGTAACGAATGCGTTTGTACTTCCCACAAGCACATTCCCAGTCTTTTGTAGGACCAAAGATGACTTCGTCAAAGAGTCCTTCGCGTTCTGGTTTCAAGGTACGGTAATTGATTGTTTCAGGTTTTTTGACTTCTCCATAAGACCATGAACGGACTTTGCTTGGAGAAGCTAGGGTGATTTGCATACTTTTAAAACGATTTACATCAACCACTATTTCTTCCCTTTCTATTCTAAGTGAACTGCTTATTCTTGTTCAGCAGCTTCTTCTGTTGCTTCCGCTTTTGTTGCTTTCTCAGCTTCTTCAGCTTCAAAGGCTGCTTTTGCATCTTGGGCTGCTTTTTCGCGGGCTTTTTCAAGGTCATCTACGTGGATGACATCTTCGTCCATTCCTTCATCCAAGTCACGAAGTTCCACTTCTTGATCATCTTCGTCAAGGACACGCATGTCAAGACCAAGAGATTGCAATTCTTTCACAAGAACTCGGAAGGATTCTGGAACACCTGGTTTTGGAATTGGTTTTCCTTTTGTGATAGCTTCATAAGCTTTCAAACGTCCGTTGATATCGTCAGACTTGTATGTCAAGATTTCTTGAAGGACATTTGACGCACCGTAGGCTTCAAGAGCCCAAACCTCCATCTCACCGAAACGTTGTCCACCAAACTGAGCTTTACCTCCGAGTGGTTGTTGGGTAACGGTTGAGTATGGTCCGACTGAACGCGCGTGCAATTTATCATCAACCATGTGGTGGAGTTTGATCATGTACATGACACCAACTGATACACGGTTGTCAAACGGCTCACCTGTACGTCCATCGTAAAGGATTGTCTTAGCATCGCTATCCATACCTGCTTCTTTAACGGTTGACCAAAGGTCTTCAGAACTTGCTCCGTCAAAGACCGGTGTCGCGATGTGGATACCAAGAGTACGGGCTGCCATACCAAGGTGGAGTTCCATAACCTGACCGATATTCATACGTGATGGCACCCCAAGTGGGTTCAACATGATATCGACTGGAGTTCCGTCTGGAAGGTAAGGCATGTCTTCTACAGGGACGATACGAGAGACAACCCCTTTGTTTCCGTGACGTCCGGCCATCTTATCTCCGACCTTGATCTTACGTTTTTGAGCGATGTAGACACGAACCAGCATGTTGACACCAGATTGCAACTCATCACCATTTGCACGTGTAAAGATCTTAACATCACGAACGACACCATCGGCACCGTGTGGTACACGAAGAGAAGTATCACGCACTTCACGAGACTTGTCTCCGAAGATGGCGTGCAAGAGACGTTCTTCAGCTGAGAGGTCTTTCTCACCCTTAGGTGTTACTTTACCTACAAGGATATCGCCTTCTTTAACCTCAGCACCGATACGGATAATACCCATTTCGTCAAGGTCTTTAAGAGCATCTTCACCAACATTTGGAATTTCACGAGTAATTTCTTCAGGCCCAAGCTTTGTATCGCGCGTTTCTGATTCGTATTCTTCGAGGTGGACAGATGTATAGACATCGTCTTTGACCAAGCGTTCGCTCATGATAACGGCATCCTCGAAGTTGTAACCTTCCCAAGTCATGTAGGCAACGATTGGGTTTTGTCCAAGCGCCATTTCCCCTTTTTCCATAGAAGGTCCATCAGCGATAAAGTCGCCTTTTTCAATGACATCGCCGACTTTTACGAGCGTACGTTGGTTATAAGCAGTACCTGAGTTTGAACGACGGAATTTTTGGATGTGGTAAACATCTAGCGAACCATCTTCACGGCGAACTTCTACCTTGTCAGCGTCTGCGTAAGTAACTTTACCACCATGCTGAGCAATCACAGCAGCTCCAGAGTCATGGGCTGCTTGGTATTCCATACCAGTACCAACGTAAGGTGCTTTGGGATCAATCAATGGCACAGCCTGACGTTGCATGTTGGCACCCATGAGGGCACGGTTGGAGTCATCGTTTTCCAAGAAAGGAATACATGCAGTCGCAACGGCAACTACCTGTTTTGGTGAAACGTCCATGTAGTCAACCACTTCTGCTGGATACTCTTGGTTGACCCCTTGGTGACGTCCCATGACAACCTTCTCAGCAAAAGTACCATCTTCGTTGAGGCGAGAGTTAGCCTGCGCTACAGTAAATTCATCTTCTTCATCGGCTGTCAACCAAACGATTTCGTTGGTAACAACACCTGTTTCACGGTCAACCTTACGGTATGGTGTTTGAACAAATCCATACTTGTTCAAGTGTCCGTAAGATGACAAGTTATTGATCAAACCGATGTTAGGACCTTCAGGTGTCTCGATTGGACACATACGACCATAGTGAGTGTAATGCACGTCACGAACTTCATATCCAGCACGGTCACGTGTTAAACCACCAGGTCCCAAGGCTGACAAACGGCGTTTGTGAGACAACTCAGAAAGCGGATTGTGTTGGTCCATGAACTGTGACAACTGTGATGAACCAAAGAATTCTTTGACCGCAGCTGTTACAGGACGGATATTGATAATTTGTTGTGGTGTTAAAACTTCATTGTCCTGAACAGACATGCGTTCACGGACATTACGTTCCATACGAGAAAGTCCAAGACGTACTTGGTTGGCAAGCAATTCACCAACTGCACGGATACGACGATTTCCAAGGTGGTCAATATCATCCACACGTCCGATACCTTCAGCCAAGTTGAGGAAGTAGCTCATCTCTGCAAGGATATCCGCAGGAGTTACAACACGAACCTTGTCGTCAGGGTTAGCATTTCCGATGATGGTTACAACACGGTCTGGATCCGTTGGGGCAACAACCTTGAATTTTTGAAGCACAACTGGTTCTGTCAGAACAGCTGCATCGTTTGGAATATAAACGATTTTGTTCAAGTCGCCATCCAAGTGACTCTCGATACTTTCAATCACGCTACGAGTCATAACGGTACCAGCTTCTACCAAGATTTCACCCGTTTCAGGATCTACCAATGGCTCAGCGATGGTTTGGTTGAGCAAGCGTGTTTTGATGTTGAGTTTTTTATTGATCTTGTAACGACCAACGGCTGCCAAATCGTAGCGACGTGGGTCGAAGAAACGTGCCACAAGTAAACTACGTGAGCTTTCAGCGGTCTTAGGCTCACCTGGACGAAGGCGTTCGTAGATTTCTTTCAAGGCTTCGTCTGTACGAGAGTCCATTGGATTCTTGTGGATATCTTTTTCAACAGTATTGCGAACCAATTCGCTGTCCCCAAAGATATCAAAGATTTCATCATCACCTGAGAAACCAAGCGCACGAACCAAGGTCGTAAACGGAATTTTACGGGTACGGTCAATACGAGTGTAGGCGATGTCTTTAGAGTCACTTTCCAGTTCCAACCAAGCTCCACGGTTAGGGATAACAGTTGAACCGTAGCCAACTTTACCGTTTTTGTCTACCTTGTCGTTAAAATAAACACCCGGAGAACGGACCAACTGAGATACGATGATACGTTCACCACCGTTGATGATGAATGTTCCCATCTCTGTCATGATTGGGAAATCCCCAAAGAAGACTTCTTGGGTCTTGATTTCGCCTGTTTCTTTATTGATCAAGCGGAAGGTTACAAAAATAGGTGCTGAGTAGCTAGCATCGTGGATACGAGCTTCTTCGAGCGTGTATTTGGGTTCCTTGATCTCATAGCCAACAAACTCCAACTCCATAGTTTCTGTGAAGTTTGAAATTGGCAATACATCTTCAAAAACTTCCTTAAGTCCGTGGTCTAGGAAATCTTTGAATGAATCCGTTTGAATTTCAATCAAATTTGGTAAGTCAAGAACTTCTTTGATTCTTGAAAAACTACGACGGGTACGATGTTTCCCGTATTGAACGTCATGTCCTGCCAAGATGATTCTCCTTTGTAAATAAATTCCAAGCCTTATCAATCAGGCTTTTCTAATCGTCATATGGTTTTAAAAACCCCTATCACCGTGTCCCTTTGATGAATTTTCAGAATCTTTAAATCTTTGTTACAAGCACTCAAAAACCTGAAAAAAAGCACAAAAAGAGCAGCTAAATCTGACTTTTTCAGAAGATTTAACTGCTGTGAGCCTTGTCTGGACAATATTTCAGACAAAACCTACGACAAATGATTACTCTTATTATACCTTATTAGCCAAGATTTTTCAAGATTTTTTTACTATTTTTTAAACAATCTTTTCCTATAAAATAGTTTAACATTTCAAAAGAATTAATCATAAAATTTTCTCTCAAAAATCGAGAAAACGCTTGCACAAATATTTACCTCATGCTATACTGATAAGGAATAACTACACAAGGAGAATTGTGATGAAAAAGATCCCATCTCAAACTGAGAAAAAAATGATTTATGGTATCCGTTCCTTGAAAAACGGAACTGGTTCTGTCCTTATCGGTGCCAGCATTATCTTGCTTTCTGCTGCAATGCCAACTATTTCAGCTAATGAAAACCTTCCTCAAACTCAGGAAAATACTAGTGCTGTGACCAAGGCTCCTACCAAGACTGAAGCAAGTCAAACACAAGAGCAAAACCCTATTTCTGAGCAAAACAATGCAAACGCTTCCCTTGATGCTAAAAAGGAAGCCCCAGCAACTGAAACTGCTCTAACAGCTGAAACGCCTAAAAAAGAAGAAGCTACTACAAGCCAGCCTAACAGCAAGGAAGAGAAAGTAGATACTAGCACTTCGACGCCAAATTCTGATCAAAAACCACAAGCAGACACTAGTGCTGAAGAACCAATCGAAGACAACTACTTCCGCATCCATGTAAAAAAACTCCCTGAAGAAAACAAGGATTCTCAAGGTCTTTGGACTTGGGATGATGTTGAAAAGCCGTCTGAAAACTGGCCCAATGGTGCCAAGTCCTTTAAGGATGCCAAGAAAGATGACTATGGCTATTATCTAGATGTCAAACTCAAAAATGAGCAAGCCAAGAAAGTCAGCTTCCTTATCAACAATACCAAGGGGGATAACCTTACCGGAGACCGTTCAGTAGAGCGCCTATCTCCAAAAATGAATGAGGCTTGGCTAGATGAAAACTACAAGGTATACAACTACCGCCCTCAACCAGCAGGAACTATTCGTGTCAACTACTATCGCACCGATGGCAACTATGACAAAAAATCTCTCTGGTATTGGGGAGATGTTAAAAACCCAAGCAGTGGAGAATGGCCTGACGGTACTGACTTTACCGCAACTGGAAAATATGGCCGTTACATTGATATCCCACTCAATGAAGCCGCAAGAGAATTTGGATTTTTATTACTAGACGAAAGCAAGAAAGGCGATGATGTGAAAATCAGAAAAGAAGACTATAAATTTACTGATCTAAAAAATCACAGTCAAATCTTCCTCAAAGATGATGACGAAACCATCTATACTAACCCCTACTATGTGCACGATATCCGCATGACTGGAGCCCAACACGTGGCTAAATCTCGTATCGAAAGCAGTTTTTCTACCCTCGTTGGAGCTAAGAAAGACGACATCCTCAAACACTCCAGCATCACTGATTACCAAGGGAATAAAGTAGCTATCACAGACGTGGAAGTGGATGAGGCAGGTAAAAAAGTGATCTATATCGGCGACTTCTCTGACACCCAACACCCTTACACTGTCAGCTATAATTCAGACCGCTTTACCACACGTTCAAGCTGGCGCCTCAAGGATGAGTCCTACAGTTACGATGGTCCACTCGGCGCAACTCTAAAAGAAGATGGCAAGCGCGTTGACCTCACCCTCTGGTCTCCAAGCGCTGATAAGGTTTCTGTTGTCGTATATGACAAGAAAGATCCTGAAAAAGTAGTTGGAACTATCGCACTTGAAAAAGGAGAAAAAGGCACCTGGAAACAAACTCTAGATGCAAACTCTGGTCTCGGTATCAGCAACTACACTGGCTATTACTACCACTACCAAATCGAGCGCCAAGGTAAAACTGTCCTCGTTCTTGACCCTTATGCCAAATCATTAGCGGCTTGGAACAGTGACCTAGCAAAAACAGATGTCGCTCATAAGGTCGCTAAAGCTGCCTTTGTCGATCCAGCGAAGTTAGGTCCGCAAGACTTGACCTATGGGAAGATTCGTAACTTCAAATCGCGTGAAGATGCGGTTATCTATGAAGCTCATGTGCGTGACTTCACTTCGGATCCTGCCATCGCAAAAGACTTGACCAAACCATTTGGTACCTTTGAAGCCTTTATCGAAAAACTAGACTATCTCAAAGACTTGGGTGTGACTCATATCCAGCTCCTTCCAGTCCTGTCTTACTACTTTGTCAATGAATTGAAAAACCATGAGCGTTTGTCTGCCTACGCTTCAAGCAACAGCAACTACAACTGGGGATATGACCCTCAAAACTACTTCTCCTTGACTGGTATGTACTCAAGCGATCCTAAGGATCCAGAAAAACGTATCGCAGAATTCAAAAATCTCATCAACGAAATCCACAAACGTGGCATGGGGGCCATCTTGGATGTGGTCTACAACCATACTGCCAATGTTGACATTTTTGAAGATATTGAGCCAAACTACTATCACTTTATGGATGCAGACGGAACTCCACGTACTAGCTTTGGTGGCGGTCGTTTGGGAACTACCCACTACATGTCTAAACGTGTCTTGGTAGACTCCATCAAGTATCTGGTTGAAACCTACAAAGTAGATGGTTTCCGCTTTGATATGATGGGTGACCACGATGCGACTTCAATCGAAGAAGCTTACAAGGCTGCACGCGCCCTCAATCCAAATCTGATCATGCTAGGCGAAGGTTGGAAAACCTATGCTGGTGATGAAAATATGCCTGTACAACCTGCTGATCAGTCTTGGATGAAGAAAACAGATACTGTTGCGGTCTTTTCAGACGATATCCGTAACAACCTCAAGTCTGGTTATCCAAACGAAGGCCAACCTGCCTTTATCACAGGTGGCAAACGCGATATCAATACCATCTTTAAAAATCTGATTGCTCAACCAACTAACTTTGAAGCAGACAGTCCCGGAGATGTTATCCAGTATATCGCAGCCCATGATAACTTGACCCTCTTTGATATCATCGCTCAGTCTATCAAAAAAGACCCAAGCAAGGCTGAGAATTACGCTGAGATCCATCGTCGTTTGCGACTTGGAAACCTCATGGTCTTGACTGCTCAAGGAACACCATTTATCCACTCTGGTCAGGAATATGGACGTACCAAACAATTCCTTGACCCAGCCTACAAGACTCCTGTTCCTGAAGATAAGGTTCCAAACAAGTCTCACTTGTTGCGCGACAAGGACGGCAAGCCATTTGTCTATCCTTACTTTATCCATGACTCTTACGACTCTAGTGATGCTGTCAACAAGTTTGATTGGACCAAGGCAACAGATGGTAAAGCTTTCCCTGAAAATGTCAAGAGCCGTGACTACATGAAAGGATTGATCGCTCTTCGTCAATCGACAGATGCCTTCCGACTCAAGAGTCTACAAGATATCAAAGAGCGCGTCCAACTCATTACTGTCCCAGGAAAAAATGGTGTTGAAAAAGAAGACGTGGTCATCGGCTACCAAATCACTGCTCCAAATGGAGATATCTACGCAGTCTTTGTCAATGCAGATAATAAGGCTCGCGAATTCAACTTGGGAACTGCCTTTGCTCACTTGAGAAAGGCTGAAGTCCTGGCAGATGAAAACCAAGCAGGACCAGTAGGAATTGCTAACCCTCAAGGTCTTAAATGGACTGAAAAAGGGTTGCAATTGAATGCCCTAACTGCTGTTGTTCTCCGCTTGTCTCAAGGTGGTGCTATCATTGCCCCAGCTGTGGAAGAAAAGCCAGAATTTGATCTTTCTAGCTTGGAAGTTGAACAAGAACAGGGCCAAGCCCAAAACCTAGCAGCAAATCCTGACTCTCATGAAACTGCTGCAGAGGCTCTTTCTCAGAAAGTCCTTCCAAACACAGGAACTGAGAGCAAATCCCTTCTTGCCCTTGCTGGATTTAGCATCCTTGCCCTTCTCGGATTTGGATGGTTGATGAAAAACAAGAAAAAGAACTAATACTCAATGAAAATAAAAGAGTAAACTAGGAAGCTAGCCGCTGGCTATATTCGAGTACGGCAAGGCGAAGCTGACGTGGTTTAAAGAGATTTTCGAAGAGTATAAACTAGCCCTCCTATAGAAACAACACCCCATGGTCAGAAGAATCTTCTAGCCAATGGGGTGTTGTTTGCAGGCTCTATAATATTTGTAGTGGGTTAATTCCCTATGGATATTATGGAGCCTCTTTTGTTGTAGAAAAAAGTCCCATATAATCTATAATGAAAAGCGACCAAACCATCATTAGAAAGAATCATATGGAACCCTTACATTTTATCACAAAATTACTAGACATTAAAGACCCTAATATCCAAATTATAGATGTTGTTAATAGAGATACACACAAGGAAATCATCGCTAAACTGGACTACGAAGCCCCATCTTGTCCTGATTGCAGAAAGCAAATGAAGAAATATGACTTTCAAAAAACTTCCAAGGTTTCTTACCTTGAAACGACTGGTATGCCTACTAGAATTCTCCTGAAAAAGCGTCGTTTCAAGTGCTATCAGTGCTCAAAAATGATGGTCGCTGAAACTTCTATCGTTAAGAAGAATTACCAAATTCCTCGTATCATCAACCAAAAAGTTGCTCAAAAATTGATTGAAAAGACTTCTATGACCGATATTGCTCATCAGCTGGCCATTTCAACTTCAACGGTTATTCAAAAGCTCAATGACTTCTGTTTTAAGCATGATTTTTCTCGTCTACCAAAGATTATGTCTTGGGATGTTGAAACAGTCAGGGGAGTGACTGTTTCAATCGGGAGATGAAGATGAGCTTTATTGCGCAAGACTTTGACAGGCTTAATATCATCACTGTTCTTGAAGGAAGAACACAAGCTATCATCCGAAATCACTTTCAGGCTGTCTTTCAAACCTTTCTCAAGGACAAAGAAAAAATCATTAATGCCCTTGAATCACTCTAATCCAAGGCCAAACTAGAATTCTCGTCGCTTTGAATATCAAAAAGGAGAGGACTGATTTAGTCCTCTCCAGAGTATGACTTTTTGGTAATCCACTACAGTTGACAAAGAGCCAAAAAAAGATACTCACTTAAGTATCTTAGTCAATAAATCAAATCGGGAAGACAGGATTCGAACCTGCGACACCTTGGTCCCAAACCAAGTACTCTACCAAGCTGAGCTACTTCCCGAGTTAAATAGAAAAAATGG
>NZ_NCVA01000035.1:0-67597 GCF_002096685.1 Streptococcus oralis subsp. dentisani
CTTGCAGATACTGATGCTGAAGTGCTTTGGCTTGCAGATACTGATGCTGAAGCTGATTGACTAGCTGATACTGATGCTGAAGCGCTTTGGCTTGCTGATACTGACGCAGAGTGGCTCGCGCTTGCTGAGATAGAAGCTGAGTTCTGGTTGTTAGATGCTGAAGCTGAAGCACTTTGGCTCGCGCTTACTGATGCTGAAGTACTTTGACTTGCAGATACTGAAGCTGAAGCTGATTGGCTAGCTGATACAGATGCTGATTGGCTTGCACTTACTGATGCTGAAGCGCTTTGGCTTGCTGATACTGACGCAGAGTGGCTCGCGCTTGCTGAGATAGAAGCTGAGTTCTGGTTGTTAGATGCTGAAGCTGAAGCACTTTGGCTGGCGCTTACTGATGCTGAAGTACTTTGACTTGCTGATACTGAAGCTGATTGGCTAGCTGATACAGATGCTGATTGGCTTGCACTGATGCTTGCACTTACTGATGCACTTACACTTGCACTTGCTGAGGCACTTTGACTCGCACTTGCTGAGCTTGATGCTGATTGGCTTGAGCTTACTGATGCTGAAGCGCTTTGGCTTGCTGATACTGACGCAGAGTGGCTCGCGCTTGCTGAGATAGAAGCTGAGTTCTGGTTGTTAGATGCTGAAGCTGATTGGCTTGCACTTACTGATGCTGAAGTACTTTGACTTGCTGTTGCTGAGCTTGATGCTGATTGGCTTGCTGATACAGATGCTGAGTGACTTGCACTTACTGATGCTGAAGCGCTTTGGCTTGCGCTTACTGATGCACTTACGCTTGCACTTGCTGAAGCTGAGCGGCTTGCACTAAGCGATGCACTCGCTGAACGGCTTGAGCTTACACTTGCTGAAGCTGAGCGACTTGCACTAAGCGATGCACTCGCTGAACGGCTTGAGCTTACGCTCGCTGAGGCTGAGCGACTTGCGCTAAGCGATGCACTGGCCGAACGGCTTGAACTTACGCTCGCTGAAGCTGAGCGACTTGCACATAGCGATGCACTCGCTGAACGGCTTGAGCTTACACTTGCTGAGGCTGAGCGACTTGCTCTAAGCGATGCACTCGCTGAACGGCTTGAGCTTACGCTCGCTGAGGCTGAACGACTTGCGCTAAGCGATGCACTGGCCGAACGGCTTGAGCTTACACTTGCTGAGGCTGAGCGACTTGCTCTAAGCGATGCACTCGCTGAACGGCTTGAGCTTATGCTGGCTGAGGCTGAGCGACTTGCTCTAAGCGACGCACTCGCTGAACGGCTCGCATTTGCTGAGCTTGATGCTGATTGACTTGCAGATACTGATCTTCTTGCTGACTCTATTATACTTTTAGATGTCGATGTGGATTCCCTCTCATATTGAGGGTCACGATTAACATAAAAGTTAAACGGAGTTCTATCAAGTGAACCACCCTGCGGACGCGTTGTTACTTGGAGGCTCACAAAATTTCCTTGAATAGGTTTCGGCGTTCCCCAGATGGTCAAGCGTGGTAGGTAACCAACCTCTCTTCCGTTTTCACTGCGAATTTGCTCTACACCCAATTCATATTGTAGGCCTGCTTGCTTGAGACGATCAGCAGATATTTCTGTAAGTACGAAATCACGCCTCGCAAGATCTGCCGTTGTCCAAGAACCACTGTAGTTGCTATTGCTACTATGGTGGAAGTAAATGGAGGTTCTCGGCATTGGTTTGTAAGCTGTTTGATTAGGAATTGGATTGTTAGTAGCATACTTATTTACTGGTGTAGTTGTTATATATGACCCGTAACCATCATAGACATTATCTGGAATCCCCCCCCTTATACGGAATCCAGAATAACCTGTTTTAGGCGCAGTAGTTACTTGCTTGTCTGCTTTTTGATCCTTCTCAGCCTGCTTGGTTGTATCCTTACCTTGGGCTTGGTTCTTATCCGCTACAACACCAGCTGCGATATTGTTGCTGGTCGTTGTTGCTTGGCTAGCGCTAAGAGCTGCGCTTGCCAAACTTTGGTTAGCACTGCCTGATACAAGACTTGCTGCAGGGTTAACCTTAAGGTTGAGCGATGCAGAAGTTGAGGTAGACACAGAAGCTTGAGCTGATGGTTCGCTAACAGCTGATGTACTCTCAACTACAGAGGCAGGTGCTGGAGCGCTTGCTGACGCTGATGGTGTAGAGCTTACTGATGCAGATGCTTTTGTACTTGCTGAGACTGATGTAGGAGCTGATGTTGATTGGCTCGCTGACTCAGATGCTGGAGCAGTTGACTGACTTGCTGATGTTGAAGCACTTGCAGATGCTGACTGACTTGCTGAGGCAGATTGACTGACTGAAGCTGACTGACTCGCACTCGCTTGAGCCTCAACAGATTGACTGACTGATACGGAAGCTGAGGCAGATGCTTGTTCTGCTTGAGCTTTCTTTACTTCTGCTTGCGCTTGAGCGATGATTGAGTTAGTACTTGTTTCAGTTGTTTCAGCTGCTTTTGGTTCAGCTGCGATGACTGTTTTATCCTTTTCTGTATACTCAGATGTTTCATCCGCATAAACAGTTTGCTCTTGAGTCATCACAAATCCTGCAGCTCCCGCGGCCAGGATTCCCCCTATACCCGCTAGCGTGTTAAAACTAAGGTGTGCGTGATCAAGTTCTTCAGTGTCTGACAGGGTACTAGAGACAACTTCGCCCATCCCACCGATACGGAAGAGATCCAATTGAGAGTTCGAGGCTTTTACCCAGTTTTTACCCGACTTGTAAAGCTTATAACGCTTTTTCTCATCTACGATCTCGAAATCTTTGTTAAATTTTTTACTTCGAAACATTCTATTCCTTTCTTTTATCCAATTGCGACCCTTTGTTAACCTCATGACCATTAACAAAGCGTAGTTGCGCTGCTCTCTCAAAACCAAAGCCAATAAAAGCCGCAGTCAGTCTCAGTTTTTATCCCTTTGACTCAGAAAAAGCAGATCCCATCTGGGATATACCAGTCGTTTTTATCTAGTATACACCATTTGTCATTTTACCAAAACGATCCTTCCTTTTCAAGCAGTTATACTAGAAGCGATCAATGAAAACGCTTAATTTTTACCTAAAATTCGCTTTTAAGGTTCAAATGATTGAAATTCTCTTACGATTTTCGAAATCAAGCCCATTAATACTTCCAATAAAAAATGACCAAACCATCATTAGAAGAGATCATTTCTTTTGTAAATCCCATACTTTTAATCGTTTTTCAGATGTTTTCGAAAGATACAGATGGGGACAAGATTATTAACGCTTTGGAACACCCTGTTCTCATACAAAACAGGAAGCCACTACCAACCGTATCATAGTCATTAAACGAAATGCTTTTGATTGTTAGAACTTTGGCAATGTCAAAACCTGAATTTTCATAGCTTTAAACATGACAAAAGAGAGAATCAATCTGATTCCCTCTATGCTTCGATATATGTCACCCACTACAGTTTCCACTTATTTCCATTCTAATCGGCGCTCTTCCGAAATTCTGCTCTACTATACTTAGGTGTCCTAGTTGGTAAATCTGGTCTGCCTTTTGAGTCATAGCATCCCAAGGTTCTTTGCCAATTCGGCTGACTAGATGGATCTGCTCTTTCAGTGACTTGAGATGTTGTCTGCCTTTTTCGGTAAAGCCAAGGACATGGATACCTTCTGGCAAGTCGCTTTCTCTGGCCTGCACCAAGATATAGGTCAAGAGGCGTCTGACACGCGCCTTGGTATAACGCTTGGTCGCAACCGCCTCGACCAATTCGTCAGCAGACTGAGCCGTCTTGATAGCTTCCTTGATGCGCACAGCCATTTCTTGATTGACCTGATAGATGGTCGTTAGGTCTGAGTTTGACAAGATTTGATAGCGGAGCAATGAAAAATAGTCATCCCAGCTCACCTTACTGGCCTGCTCAAAGAGAGCAACAGAAGGCATAAAGCGTTCTAAGAAATCTTTGTCCCTCTGGAGCTGACGGAGGGCTGTTGCAGAGGCAAAATTCACCTCCTTGTCCACAGAATGATAACCCGCTCCCTGACGCTGAATCGGCTCAAGTTTGATTTTGCGCCCTGCAACTGCCTTGGCATAGGCCAGAGCAAGGACATGGTTGGGAGTGTTGCCTGAAAAATCAAGACCAGCAAATTCCTTCCACATGGCTTGGGTTTTCTGGGGATAGGAGAGGGAATCAGACAGATTTTCCACAAATTTCTCCATCTTAGCACCTTGCTCTGTGTATAAGTCAGCAATTTTCTGGTAGTCCAGAACTTCCTCTGTCCCAAAAGCTAGGCTATCAATGCCCAACCGATCCAAGATATCTACTGCTCCTTGTCCAAAGAAATCCGCTGCCTGAACACTGACTAAAAAGGGTAATTCCACTACCAGATCCGCGCCATTTTCCAGCGCCATCTGAGCCCGAGTCCACTTGTCCACGATAGCAGGCTCTCCACGCTGCATGAAATTTCCAGACATGGCAACGATTTTCAGTCCCTCCGCCTGATCCAGCAGGTATTTATGCCCATTATGGAAAGGATTGAACTCTGCGATAATACCTGTGATGGTCAAGATAACCTCCTACTTCTGCACTACAAAAAACCAACGGGTGCTAGTTTCTGTTGGCTCCTCATCCTCAAAGTCCGCATAGAGTTTGAAGGACTTGAAACCAGCTTGTTCCAGCAAAATATCATAGGTCAAAACCTCATAAGTTCTCTCCTCATGCACTTCATCGTAGCGACTAAAGGAACCGTCAGCCTCCTTGACAAAGAAAGTCAACTCATGCACGATGGAGTGAGGAACTTCGTCCTCATAGGTGTCCCAAAGCATGGCAAAATCTTCCGCATTTTCATGGTAAGAATAGCCTGGAAAAACTTCATCTGTCTGGTAAGTCGAATGCACATCAAAGATAAAGACTCCATCTTCATTGAGGGCATTATACACTTCCTTAAAGACATCCCCTACTTCCACCTCATCCTGCATGTAGCAGATAGAGTCCGAATAACACGTGACAAAGTCGTATTGACCTGCCTTAGATAAATCCAGCATATTGCCTTCAATAAAATCAATCTTTTGCTTGGCTGATGTTGCTCTCTTTTCAGCAATCTTCAGCATATCTGCGCTCAAGTCAAGCCCCGTCACATCAAAGCCAGCTTGAGAAAAGCGCACAGACTGGATGCCTGTCCCACAAGCCAATTCCAAAAGCTTCTTTCTCTCCTTGGTCTTAGGCAAATGACGCAGAGAAAAATTCGTCCATTTATCGTATAAACTGTCATCCATGACCGCATCATAGACCGCCGCAAAGGTTTCATAAGTTGCCATATTCATGATACCAAGTCCGCCCGTAATCGGAATGAAAATTAGGAGCTTGACGATGGAGCCGAGCTCCAAGGAAGGCTATCTATTTTCCGACGATTACAGGGCGGGTTCAAATCCTTTCTAAGATACAAAGAGCGTTAAAAGCTAAGAGAAAATAGAAACTTTCTGCCGTATCATCAGGTACAAGGGAAGGTTACTCTTTTTCTCACAGCTTGAGTTCGTGTTCAGTTTCAACATCAACCAAACACGGCGCCCTTTACCTTTCTATCAATTTTCTTCTAAAAATAAGCAAAGAAACCCAGTTGACTGCAACTGAGTTCATCTACTAGGCCAAGGCTTCTGAAATATCTACAGAATCCGCCTCATGCCATAGTTTTTCAAGGATATAGTGGGCACGCATTTCTTCTGAAAAGATATGCACGACGACACCACCGAGGTCCAATAAAACCCAACCTCCAGCTGCATCGCCTTCAACATGGCTACCTTTAAAGCCTGCTTCCGCTACTTTTTCACGGATGTTATCAGCGATTGCGTCCAACTGACGGCTATTCATCGAGCTAGCGATAACAAAGTAGTCTGTCACGCTGGTCAAATCTTGTACATCAAGTGCAAGGATATCCTCAGCACGTTTCTCATCAGCCGCTTTCACGACTAGTTCTAGTAATTCTTTTTCCTTCATTTAGTCCTCTTTCAAATAGTGCACAAAGGCGTTATAGGTTTCAAGGGTTTGGGGATAGATGGGGAATCCCTGATGAGCCAAATGTTCCACAGTTCGCGCTGTCTCATAGGCTACTGCCTTATTGAGTGATGAACCTGCAATCTCACGCGCCTGGTCCACTCCTGGAAAGGCACGATTGTGCTCGATATAGTCGGCTACATAGATGACCTTATCTAGCTCGGTCATCTGACCAGCACCGACTGTATGGATTTCAATAGCTCGCAGGATTTCAGGATCATGCAAATCCAAATCTTCCTGAATCTTGTAGATACCAACCATGCCATGCCATACATTATTACCCCAGTTGTTGAGGTCAGGGTCTAGCTGGTAACGGTCAATCAAATCCAGAAATTCCTGATCTGACAACTTTTTAGCATAATCATGAAGAAGGCCTGCTAGACCAGCTTTCTCAGCATCAACTCCGAAGCGTTGGGCAAGCTCTATGGCTGCACGCTCCACCCCCAAACAATGGGTTAAACGTTTTTCAGGTAGAAGCTCTGCCATTCTTTCCAACAAAGCCTCTCGGGAACAGTTGATATAGTCTTGATAGGTCATCAGTAGAGCCCCTCCTTCTCGATGTAGTCTAGCACTGGCTGTGGTAATAGAAAGTTAGGTGTTCGTCCTTGGGCAATGAAGTCACGCACCATGCTGGACGAGATGTCCATGAGAGGCACATCCACCCAGATAACTGGATAGGAAGTCCCAGCCTTGTAGCGTGGACGCTGAACCCCCACAAACTGAACCATGTCGACCAGCTCATCAATTCGATACCATTTAGGCAGATAGTCCACCATATCCGCTCCGATAATGAAATAATAATCCGTGTCTGGATGTTGCTCGGTCAAAATCTTCATGGTGTCGTAGGTGTAGGAAATGCCCTTGCGCTCTAGCTCAATAGTTTCAATGGCTAGTCCTTCAATCCCCTCAATCGCCAACTCAAGCATCTTGAGGCGGTGGTGCTCAGGGATGGTTTCCTTTTTATCTACGTGAGGAGGTTGGTATTCGGGCATAATCAAGACCTGGTCTAGTCCTAACTGTTGTCGTACTTGGTCCGCCACAACAAGATGGGCATTGTGAACAGGGTTAAAATTTCCCCCTAAGATCCCGACTTGTTTGCGTTTTTTCTCCTTGATTTCTGGCTCCAACTCTACCTTGGTAAAGGGAGTCAATAATTCGATTGCCATAGGCTCGTCTTCCTTTAATTCTCTGTAAAAACAGTTGTTTGGAGTAGGTTTTAGATTTCTTTGACTTTTTTAGAAATCTTGCGATTTTCTTTCTTGCTAGATTGTTTATACAAAATCAAGATGCGTCCGATTTTCTGGACAGTATCTACACCAATTTCTTCTTCCAAGATTTCAGCTACTTCGTGGATGTTTTCATCTGTGTTTTGTAAGAGCGTTACCTTGATCAATTCACGAGCGTCAAGAGCTTGACGGACGCTGGTTTTGATTTGGTCGTTGAGTCCATTTTTCCCGATTTGGATGATAGGTTTGAGGGTGTGTGCCTGGCTGTTGAGGAAGGCACGTTGTTTCGATGTTAATGACATAATTTCTTAAAAAGAGTTTCTTTTTATACTTTTCTGAAGTGGTGACGGACGTCAGCAAAGTCCTTCGGACTTTCATGACTAAAATTTGAGCCTAAGGTCTCAAATTTTCCGCAGTTGGTACAAGTTATTGTACCAACTGACACCACAGCGAAAAGTATTCGTTATGGGCTCGCAGGGCTCGCCCGAATCCAGACAACTCTTTCCTTTCTGTGTTTAAATGATTGCTTTTCGTGTGACGACGGCGACGCCTTCTGGTGCCCAGACGGCGACTTTGGCGGTGCCTGTTACGCGGATCCAGCCTAGGCCTGAGATGACTAGGTCAGTCTTGTCCTTGATGGTAAAGACATGTTGAACAAGTTTTGGAAAATCTTCTTTTTCCTTGCTATTTGGTGGAGTTAGAAGGGTTCCCAGATGCTTGTCATAAAAGGCACTAGCGCCTTCAAGCTTGGTACGGTGGAGTTTGAGTTCATTGTCAAAGAAAGCAGTAAATCCTTGCTTTTCTCCTGCGATAAAGTCAAACCGTCCGAGACCACCTAGAAACAGGGTTTGTTCAGGATTGAGTTGATAGGTTTTTGGCTTGATTTCCTTTTTAGGGCTGACATACTTGAGGTTTTTGGCCGTCAAGTAGTGGGCCATCTGGTGGCGGTGGATAATCCCTGGTGTATCGTAGATATAAGATCCGTCGTCAAGCGGAATCTCGATCTTGTCCAAGGTTGTCCCTGGGAAACGCGAAGTCGTGATGACATTCTGGTCACCTGTGATTTCTTGGATAATAGCGTTGATGAGAGTTGACTTTCCAACGTTGGTCACACCGACCACGTAGACATTGCGGCCCTTACGGTAGTGTTCAATCTTGTCAATGACTTCCTTAATGGCATGTTTGTTTTGTGCCGAAGTTAAGACGACATCGACTGGACGAAGTCCTTCTTCGTGGGCACGCTCCATGAGCCACTGGCTAATCTTGCCCGGTTTAACAGACTTGGGCAGGATATCTTTTTTATTTCCCACCAAGAGAACATCATTGCCCGATACAAAGCGTGGCAAGCCTGGGATGACAGAGCCATTAAAGTCAAAGATATCAATGACATTGACCACTAAGGCATCACTGTCTCCCACCTCGTGCAAGAGTTTGAGGAAATCATCGTCCGTCAACTGAACATCTGTGATTTCATTGTAATGACGGAGACGGAAACAGCGTTGGCAATAGACTTCGCCAGTCTCCAAACCTTTTTCAAGTGCCGACTGGGGAGTGAAACCAAGACCAGCCTTGTCTGTCGTCTGAATGGTTGCTCCACAACCAATACAGAGAATTTCTTCCATAGTTAAATTCCTTTTTTATATGTAATCGGTCCGTACTTTTCAGTGATTTTTCGCATGATACGGCGCTCGCGAGCTCGGTTGATCTGCGTTTTGATCGAGTCATGTTGGACCAAGGGTTTGACTAAGATTGAGCGAATGCCTGCACGATGCGCGGCCCGAATATCCGTCATGAGTTGGTCGCCGACCATGACCACTTCATTTTTCTCATAGTGAAATTCCTTCATGGCACGGTCAATCCCAAATGTGAAAGGCTTCAAGGCCCAATAAACGTAATCAATCCCAAACTTTTCAACTGCTCGTTGGACCCGTTTTTTGGTGTTATTTGAGACCACGATGATGCGAATGCCCGCGTCCCGAAGGTCATGTAGCCATTGCTTCATCTCTGGCGTCCCATCAGGGTTGTTCCAAGCAATGAGGGTATTGTCCAAATCGACCAAAACAGCCTTGATTCCCTGCGCCTGCAGGCTTGGGACTGTCAGATCATAGACTGCTTCCACAGCAAAATCTGGCATATAGTTTTCAATCGCCATTCTGGCTCCTTTTTTTAATTTCTAGCAATTTTCTTTAAACATTGAGCTAAGACTGCCCATAAAATGAGACTAGCTATCAAAATATAAATCCAAGCATTTGGTTCATCTGTAAACGGTAAGGGAACATTCATTCCGAAGAATCCTGTAATAACCGCAAGGATAGCTAGCAAGACTGAGATAATTGTCAAAGTTGTCAAATTATCATTCAAATTATTATTTAGGATGTTGTTGTAAGAGGCTGAGAGTTGTTGCAAAACTTGAGAAATCAAGTCTGTCATCGAAACCAACTGATGGGCTTCAATCATAGCATCATCAAACTGCTCTCTTTCTACCTCATTAAGATTGCGATAAAGAGCATGCCCTTGGATATGTTCCAAGAGGAGACGATTTTGTTTGGCAGCAGCTGTCAAGTAAACCATACCGGTTTCCAAGTCAGAGAGGGCAAAAAGATTTTTTTTAGTTGTTTTTTGACGAAGAAGTGCACTGATTTCATCCTTACTTTTATCCATCTCTTCAATAACTGGATAATAAGCATTACTAATAATCTCTAAACTGGCAAAAAGAAATTTGTAGATTGAAATGATTTCATGGCTTTCAAGGTAGGTTGCCATGCGTTTAATCACATAAGTATTCTTGTGATTGCTGATAGTGATCAACCGTTGTTTTTCAACGATAAAGGTCATCGGAATCGCTTCATAATATTCCTTGTCTTTTTCTAAATCAAGAACATTATAAATGAAGGTTACCGTCCCCGTTTCACGGTTATAATCCATGTGGGCTCGCTCATTTCTATCTAGAGCATACTCGATGGTTTCCTTGTCCAATCCATAGACGTCAGAAAGATCTTCCATGTTTTTAATCTTGTCCACATCAAGGTCTATCCAGGTACAATCATGACCTAGTTTTTTCTCTACAAATAGCATACTCTCTCCTTTACCAAACTCTTTCTATTGTACCACAAATCTGCCAAAATAGCAGACCTACTCTGTACGAGAGAAGTTGCTAACAACAGTGATATTTCGGTTGGGAACAAAGTGAAGGGCTTGGTCGTCACTGCGAAGTTGGGTCGTACGAATTCCTACACTAACGACCTTTCCGGATACGGTAATCGGTCCATTGGTGAGAACTACTTCATCACCCACATCGAGCTGGCGTTCAAAGAGGATAAAGAAACCATTGATAACATCAGACAGAAAACCTTGTGCGCCCATCCCAATGGCAACCCCAGCAATCCCCGCACCAGCAAGGAGGCTAGAAACTGGCAAACCCAAAATAGACAAGATACAGTAAATCAAAAAGAAATAAAGGGTATAGTTAAAGATATTTTCAAGCAAACGTGAGATGGTCTTTTGTCTGCCTGCATCCCGATTTGAAAATTTAAGCGAGGGCTTGACAATCTTTCGGACAGTCGCATGAAGCATCTTTTTAGCTATATAAAATAACAAAAACAAAATTAAAAGAGAAATCACCTTGGTCAAGACATTCTCTAATACAGTTGTTACATCCAATTTATCAAGATAACGTTGAAAAAATTCTTGCATACAAAACTCCTTTTTAGTATTATACCACAAATCATCCCGTTCAAATTCCTTATAAATATTCCGATATTCCCCCAAACTCAAAAAAAGACTTGCCTCAACGGCATATTTATACTATAATCATAAACAATACACTTTGAAGGAGACTATTTATGAAAAAAATCATTCGTGCCTGGAACAAGGCCAGCCTCATCAAACGTATCCTAATCGGCATGCTTCTTGGAGCCTCCCTAGGTTTGCTTTTCCCTAGTTTGTCAGGTATTGGCATTCTCGGTGACCTATTCGTTGGGGGTCTGAAAGCCATTGCTCCTGTCTTGGTCTTTACCCTCGTCGCAAATGCCCTCTCACAACATCAAAAAGGGCAAGATACCAATATGAAGACCGTTATTTTTCTCTATCTACTCGGTACCTTTGCAGCTGCCTTGATTGCTGTACTGGCTAGTTTTCTCTTCCCCGTTCAGATTACTCTCAGCAGTGCGAGCACAGAGATTGCCCCACCAGACGGCATCGGTCAAGTTCTCAGCAACCTCCTGCTGAATCTCGTGGACAATCCCCTCAACGCCGTCGTCAAAGCCAACTATATTGGAATTCTATCATGGGCTGTTGTCTTTGGACTTGCTATGAGAGAAGCTAGTAAAAACAGCAAGGAATTGCTCAAAACCATGGCAGGAGTAACTTCCAAGATTGTGGAGTGGATTATCAATTTGGCTCCTTTCGGAATTATGGGCTTGGTCTTCAAGACCATCTCTGATAAAGGAATTACCAGCCTTGCTAACTACGGAATTTTGCTAGGACTCTTGATTGCAACTATGGCTTTTGTGGCCCTTGTCATCAATCCCCTCATTGCCTTTCTCTTTATGAGAAAAAATCCTTATCCCCTTGTTTTTAAATGTTTGCGTGTCAGTGGAATTACAGCTTTCTTTACTCGTAGTTCTGCTGCTAATATTCCTGTAAACATGAAACTCTGCCAAGACCTCGGACTCAATCCAGATACCTACTCTGTTTCTATCCCCCTTGGCTCCACTATTAACATGGCTGGCGCAGCCGTAACCATTAACATTCTCACTCTAGCTGCAGTCAATACTCTGGGAATCTCTGTCGACTTTGGTACAGCCTTTGTGCTCAGTGTCGTCGCTGCCATTTCTGCCTGCGGAGCCTCTGGAATCGCTGGTGGATCACTCCTCCTCATCCCCGTCGCTTGTAGTCTCTTTGGGATTTCAAATGATGTTGCCATGCAGGTAGTCGGAGTTGGTTTTGTCATCGGTGTCGTCCAAGATTCCTGCGAAACTGCCCTGAACTCTTCTACCGACGTCCTCTTTACAGCAGTAGCTGAGTACGCGTCGGCACGTAAAAAATAGATTTTTTAAGACAAGTCTTCCAAGCCTTGTCTTTTATACTCTTATTCTAATATTATAGGAAATTCTCATGTCTATCACCCAACGTACGGCAAAACTGATCTTAGCGACCTGCCTTGCTTGTTTTCTAGCTTATTTTTTAGATTTATCATCAGCAGTTTCAGCTGGAATTATCGCCCTCTTAAGCCTATCTGACACGCGCAGAAGTACGCTGAAATTAGCACGTAACCGCCTCTTTTCCATGCTCCTAGCACTCGCTATCGGTGTTCTAGCCTTTCAACTGACAGGATTTCACATCTGGAGTTTCGGCCTCTATCTGGCTCTCTACGTGCCCCTAGCCTATAAAATGGGCTGGGAAATCGGCATCACCCCTAGCAGTGTCTTGGTCAGTCATCTCTTGGTGCAGGAGTCTACTTCCCCAGCCCTCCTGCTCAATGAAGTGCTCCTCTTTCTCATCGGAACAAGCTTTGCTCTATTGGTCAACCTTTATATGCCCTCTCGTGAGAAAGCCATCCAAAACTACCACCTTCAGGTCGAAGAAAAGTTAAAAGATATCCTGCTTCGCTTTAAATACTATCTGTCAAGAGGAGACGGGCGCAATCGCGCCCAACTCGTTGACGAATTAGATGAACTCCTTGATGAGGCCCTCAAGCTAGTCTATTTGGATCACTCAGACCACCTCTTTCACCAGACAGACTACCACATCCACTACTTTGAGATGAGACAGCGCCAAAGCCGTATCCTGCGAAATATGGCCCAGCAGATCAATACCTGCCACCTGGCCGCAAGTGAGAGTTTGATTTTGGCCCAGCTCTTTTCAAAGATTGCTGTCCAGCTAAGTCAGACCAATCCTGCTCACGACCTACTTGATGACATCGAACGCTATCTGCAAGTCTTCCGCAATCGGAGTCTCCCTAAAACACGTGAGGAGTTTGAGACCCGTGCCACCCTCCTGCAGCTACTACGCGAAGCCGAAACTTTCATTCAGGTCAAGGTCGATTTTTACCAGAAATATGGAAACTAGAAATTAAAGAACCTCAGAGGATTCACAAAAGGTGAATACTTCTGAGGTTTTTGTTTTACAGATCTCAACTTGAGCATACTTTTTGAAAAAACTCCGCTCTAATATCTATCTCAAATTTTTCAGTATTGAGCCACGACACGGAGTTTGGCAAATCTACTCTATTTGCCAAATGTAGTTAGTAAGACTGGTTGCTATTTGGCTTCCCCATCATTACGACGGTAAAGCCCATGAATAGATACCATTAATGGGCTTTGCCTAGTGAAGCGGTTATCGATTGTTAGATTACGACACTGAGTTTTACAAATCGATTTCATTTGTAAAACGTAGTTACGACGGAAAAATCCACGAATCGATACTATTCGTGGATTTTTCCTAGTGAAGCGTTTAGGTAGACCGCCATAGCGGTTACCGTCAAATGACAGCAACTTTATGTTGCTAGTCATTTGTAACGATTCACATCTTCTCTTCCAACTCTACATCTGGATATTTATCCGCAAACCAGCGAAGGGCAAAGTCGTTTTCAAAAAGGAATACTGGTTGGTCAAAACGGTCCTTGGCCAAGATATTGCGGCTTGATGACATCCGTTCATCCAAGTCCTCAGGCTTGATCCAACGAACGGTCTTTTTACCCATCGGAGTCATGACAACTTCAGCGTTGTATTCGCCTTCCATGCGGTGCTTGAAGACTTCAAACTGAAGTTGGCCGACAGCGCCCAGCATGTACTCGCCTGTTTGGTAATTCTTATAAAGCTGGATGGCTCCCTCTTGTACCAACTGCTCAATCCCCTTGTGGAAGGATTTTTGTTTCATGACGTTCTTGGCAGAAACTTTCATGAAAATCTCAGGAGTAAAGGTTGGCAATGGTTCAAATTCAAACTTGTTTTTCCCAACAGTTAGCGTATCCCCAACTTGATAAGTACCTGTATCATAAACCCCGATAATATCACCTGCCACGGCATTGGTCACATTCTCACGACTTTCCGCCATAAATTGAGTGACATTCGACAGTTTAGCTCCCTTACCAGTACGAGGCAGATTGACACTCATTCCACGCTCAAATTCACCTGATACGATGCGGACAAAGGCGATACGGTCACGGTGACGAGGATCCATGTTAGCTTGGATTTTAAAGACAAACCCTGAGAAATCCTTGTCGTAAGGATCGACAATTTCGCCATCTGTTTTCTTGTGTCCATGTGGCTCTGGAGCAAATTTCAAAAAAGTTTCAAGGAAGGTCTGTACCCCAAAGTTAGTCAGAGCTGATCCGAAGAAGATCGGAGTCAAATCACCTGCGAGAATGGCTTCTTCTGAAAACTCATTTCCTGCTTCATTCAGGAGTTCAATATCCTCTTTTACTTGCTCATAAAATGGGTTACTTCCAAAGAGTTTGTCACCTTCTTCCAAACTGGCAAAACGTTCATCCCCTTTATAAAGTTCTAAACGTTGGTTATAGAGGTCATACAAGCCTTCGAAGGCTTTCCCCATCCCGATTGGCCAGTTCATTGGATAACTCGCAATACCAAGGACTTCTTCTAGTTCTTGCAAGAGGTCCAGTGGCTCACGACCGTCACGGTCCAGCTTGTTCATAAAGGTAAAGACTGGAATGCCACGGTGCTTCACAACCTCAAACAATTTCTTGGTTTGGGCCTCAATACCCTTGGCAGAGTCCACGACCATGACCGCAGCATCTACCGCCATCAAGGTACGATAGGTATCTTCTGAAAAGTCCTCGTGCCCTGGTGTGTCTAGGATATTGACACGTTTGCCGTCGTAGTCAAACTGCATAACAGATGAGGTTACCGAAATCCCACGTTGTTTCTCGATATCCATCCAGTCAGACTTGGCAAAATTTCCTGTTTTCTTACCTTTTACAGTACCAGCCTCACGAATCTCGCCCCCGAAGTAGAGCAACTGCTCAGTGATGGTTGTTTTCCCGGCGTCCGGGTGGGAAATAATGGCAAAGGTACGGCGTTTCTTGATTTCTTCTTGAATAGTCATAAGTTCTCTTTCTTTGATTTTCTATTTTAGTTGTTTCAGTAGCTAAGAATGATTTTTACATTGGATTTTACCATTCCTTTCAACTCTCCATTATATCGGATTTTGGGGAGTTTTTCAATTGCTCATCCGATGAAAAAGGTAAGCTAGAGCACAGATTTCACCTGATTTCTCTTTTCCCACCGTTTTTTGAACAAGATATCAAAGAGAAGCAAAGCTAGAGAAAGAATAACCGACACAAGGAGGTACTTTAGCCATAGAGGAGCATTCGAGATAAATGGTGTATCCCTTAAGAGGCCATAATTTCCACCAGTCACCTGATTAACCCCAACTAGAAAGAGATTGAGAACGAAAGTATAGACTACGATCATACACTTCTTAAGTAAGTTCTTGTCATAGTGATTCATCAAGTAAACCAAGGAATTCACCAAAAGGGCATAGTGTCCAATCAAAAATGAAAAACTAGTGATATGGGGGAAATCATAGGGGTCAAAAACGGGGTAAACCAAGGCAAATACCGCTCCACTTGCTCCTAAGAGGGCAAAATATTGCTTGCTCCGCCATTTATCTGGTAAGAAAACTACCGCAAACATGGCTAAACGGCAATGATAAAAAGGGAGACTGTTTGAAAATGGAATCTCAAAACCAACATACCAGCTATATAGGGCTAGTAACTGGAGGATCTGAATCCCCTTAAACAAGTAGACAAATTTTAGATTTTTGTGATAAGCAAGTGCTCCATAAATACAAAGCACTAAGAGAAGCATCATGATTCCGTACCAAAAAGGAGGAATGGGAGGAGGAACGGTTTGAAATCTTGTAAAAAAATTATGTAGCATATTTTCTATCCTAACTCATCTTTCGAGGAATTCTTCCTACATTAATCTCTAGTCTCACTCAATTTTTCTTTTAGTTTAACTATTATAGCGAATTAAAAGCGATTTTTCAATTTCTATTTCTTTTCAGTTCGGCTCCCTTATTTATCGGAAAATATGGTAAAATAGAACAGACTAAAAATCATCATTTCACGAAAGGATGCAAGATGAAAATTACGCAAGAAGAGGTAACACACGTTGCCAATCTTTCAAAATTAAAATTCTCTGAAGAAGAAACTGCTGCCTTTGCGACAACCTTGTCTAAAATTGTTGACATGGTTGAATTGCTGGGCGAAGTCGACACAACTGGTGTCGCACCTACTACGACCATGGCTGACCGCAAGACCGTACTCCGCCCTGATGTGGCCGAAGAAGGAACAGACCGTGACCGCTTGTTTAAAAACGTACCTGAAAAAGAAAACTACTATATTAAGGTACCAGCTATCCTAGATGATGGAGGAGATGCCTAATGACTTTTAATAACAAAACGATTGAAGACTTGCACAACCTCCTTGTATCTAAGGAGATTTCAGCTACTGAATTGACACAAGCCACGCTTGAAGATATCAAGTCTCGCGAGAAAGCTATCAATGCTTTTGTCACTATCGCTGAAGAACAAGCCCTTGCTCAAGCTAAAGCCGTTGATGAAGCTGGAATTGACGCGGATAATGTCCTTTCAGGAATTCCACTGGCTGTTAAGGATAATATTTCTACTGACGGCATCCTCACAACTGCAGCCTCAAAAATGCTCTACAACTACGAGCCAATCTTTGATGCGACAGCCGTTGCCAATGCCAAAGCTAAGGGTATGATCGTTGTTGGGAAAACCAACATGGACGAATTTGCCATGGGTGGTTCTGGTGAGACTTCCTACTACGGCGCAACAAAAAATGCTTGGGACCACAGCAAGGTTCCTGGTGGTTCATCAAGCGGTTCTGCTGCAGCTGTAGCTTCAGGGCAAGTCCGCTTGTCACTTGGTTCTGATACGGGTGGTTCCATCCGCCAACCTGCTGCCTTCAACGGGATTGTTGGTCTCAAACCAACCTACGGAACGGTTTCTCGTTTCGGTCTCATTGCCTTCGGTAGCTCATTAGACCAGATTGGACCTTTTGCGCCAACTGTTAAAGAAAATGCCCTCTTGCTTAATGCGATTGCCAGCGAAGATGCTAAAGACTCTACTTCTGCTCCTGTCCGCATCGCTGACTTTACTTCAAAAATCGGCCAAGACATCAAGGGAATGAAAATTGCTTTGCCTAAGGAATACCTTGGTGAAGGGATTGACCCAGAGGTTAAGGAAACCATTCTGAATGCAGCCAAACACTTTGAAAAGCTTGGTGCCATCGTTGAAGAAGTCAGCCTTCCTCACTCTAAATACGGTGTTGCCGTTTACTACATCATCGCTTCATCAGAAGCATCCTCAAACTTGCAACGCTTTGACGGTATCCGTTACGGCTACCGCGCAGAGGATGCGACGAATCTTGATGAAATCTATGTAAACAGCCGTAGCCAAGGTTTCGGTGAAGAAGTAAAACGCCGTATCATGCTAGGAACTTTCAGCCTTTCATCAGGTTACTATGATGCCTACTATAAGAAAGCTGGTCAGGTCCGTACCCTCATCATCCAAGATTTCGAAAAAGTCTTTGCGGATTACGACTTGATTTTGGGACCAACTGCTCCAAGCGTTGCCTATGATTTGGACTCACTCAACCACGACCCCGTTGCCATGTACTTGGCTGACCTTTTGACCATCCCAGTCAACTTAGCAGGTCTCCCAGGAATTTCAATTCCTGCTGGATTTGCTCAAGGTCTACCAGTCGGTCTCCAATTGATCGGTCCTAAGTACTCTGAGGAAACCATTTACCAAGCTGCTGCTGCCTTTGAAGCAACAACAGACTACCACAAACAACAACCCGTGATTTTTGGAGGTGACAACTAATGAACTTTGAAACAGTCATTGGACTTGAAGTCCACGTAGAGCTCAACACCAATTCAAAAATCTTCTCACCAACTTCTGCTCACTTTGGAAATGACCAAAATGCCAACACCAACGTGATTGACTGGTCTTTCCCAGGAGTACTTCCGGTTCTCAATAAAGGGGTTGTCGATGCTGGTATCAAGGCCGCTCTTGCCCTCAACATGGACATCCACAAAAAGATGCACTTCGACCGCAAGAACTACTTCTACCCTGATAATCCAAAAGCCTACCAAATTTCTCAGTTTGATGAGCCAATCGGCTACAACGGCTGGATTGAAGTGGAGCTAGAAGACGGTACGACCAAGAAAATCGGTATCGAGCGCGCTCACTTGGAAGAAGATGCTGGTAAAAACACCCACGGTACAGATGGCTACTCTTATGTTGACCTCAATCGCCAAGGGGTGCCATTGATTGAGATTGTTTCTGAAGCCGACATGCGTTCGCCAGAAGAAGCCTATGCTTATCTGACTGCCCTCAAGGAAGTCATCCAGTACGCTGGCATTTCAGACGTTAAGATGGAAGAAGGTTCCATGCGTGTGGATGCCAACATTTCGCTTCGCCCTTATGGTCAAGAGAAATTCGGTACCAAGACTGAGTTGAAAAACCTCAACTCCTTCTCTAACGTCCGTAAGGGGCTTGAATACGAAGTCCAACGACAAGCTGAAATCCTTCGCTCAGGTGGTCAAATCCGCCAAGAAACACGCCGTTACGATGAAGCTAACAAAGCAACTATCCTCATGCGTGTCAAAGAAGGTGCTGCTGACTACCGCTACTTCCCAGAACCAGACCTACCACTCTTTGAAATCTCAGATGAGTGGATTGAGGAAATGCGCACAGAATTGCCAGAGTTTCCAAAAGAACGCCGTGCGCGCTACGTATCTGACCTTGGCTTGTCAGACTACGATGCTAGCCAGTTGACGGCAAACAAAGTCACTTCGGACTTCTTTGAAAAAGCTGTTGCCCTCGGTGGCGATGCCAAACAAGTTTCTAACTGGCTCCAAGGTGAAGTCGCTCAGTTCTTGAACGCCGAAGGTAAAACACTGGAACAAATCGAATTAATACCAGAAAACTTGGTAGAAATGATTGCCATCATCGAAGACGGCACGATCTCTTCTAAGATTGCCAAGAAAGTCTTTGTCCACCTGGCTAAAAATGGCGGTGGCGCGCGTGAATACGTGGAAAAAGCAGGCTTGGTGCAAATCTCAGATCCAGATGTCTTGATCCCAATCATCCACCAAGTCTTTGCGGATAATGAAGCAGCCGTTGCCGACTTCAAGTCAGGCAAACGCAACGCAGACAAGGCCTTCACAGGATTCCTTATGAAGGCAACTAAAGGCCAAGCCAACCCACAAGTTGCCCTTAAACTCCTTGCACAGGAATTGACGAAGTTGAAAGAAAGTGAGTAATTTACTCTTTATACACTTTTTTCTACTTTTAAGACGAGAATGAGACAAGGAGAATAAATGAACAAATTTTTACGATTGCTATTTGTCTTAGTCATCATCGCTATGTTAGGCGCTTCTATACTACAAATTTTCTTTCCATCGTACATGGGAAGCCACTCCGGGTACGGAATATCTGCTGGTTGGCAACGAGAAATTGGAATATGGAATTTAGCTGTATTGATTATTATTCTCGCTGTCAATATTAAATACGATTGGTTCTATCTACGAATCGCACTTCTTGCTCTCATTATTGGCGGAATTGGAATAGGAACAAATCACTTACTCAATTATATGGAGTATCGCTCTCCTGTAAATGCTATCGGTGCTTTTGAAAATTACTTGCTAGCAATAGGATGGATTGTGGGATGGCTCATCGAACACCATTCCATAAAGAAGCTAAATGCTAGTAAATCTTAGATGATTTTTAAAGGTTATCAAATAATTTAATAATTATTCGAGTTATGAAATCAACCTTTTCAATAGTCTCAATTCCAATCAAAAACCCTTCAACGAACTCGCTAAACAAAAGATCAACAAGGTTTGGACAGGCCTCTACGAGATTGAAGCAACCAGTATCTTGCTTGAAGACCTCAGCTATGACCAAGAAAGTCTTTGTCCACCTGGCTAAAAATGGCGGTGGCGCGCGTGACTACGTGGAAAAAGCAGGCTTGGTCCAAATCTCAGATCCAGCTATCTTGATTCCAATTATCCACCAAGTCTTTGCTGATAACGAAGCCGCTGTTGCCGACTTCAAATCAGGCAAACGAAACGCAGACAAGGCCTTCACAGGATTCCTTATGAAGGCAACCAAAGGCCAAGCCAACCCACAAGTTGCTCTTAAACTACTTGCCCAGGAATTGGCGAAGTTGAAAGAAAACTAGACAAAACAAAACCAGCCCTAAGGTTGGTTTTTTCTTCTCTACCAACTCCCAATAACTATTTTGGCTTTATTTCCAGAGTATTTTATGGTAAAATGAGGAGTAATAATATTTATTAAAGAGGTAAAAACATGATTGAAGCAAGTAAATTAAAAGCTGGTATGACCTTTGAAACAGCTGACGGAAAATTGATCCGCGTTTTGGAAGCTAGCCACCACAAACCAGGTAAAGGGAACACGATCATGCGTATGAAATTGCGTGATGTCCGTACTGGTTCTACATTTGACACAAGCTACCGTCCAGAGGAAAAATTTGAACAAGCCATCATCGAGACTGTCCCAGCTCAATACTTGTACAAAATGGATGACACAGCATACTTCATGAATACAGAAACTTACGACCAGTACGAAATCCCTGTAGTCAATGTTGAAAACGAATTGCTTTACATCCTTGAAAACTCTGATGTAAAAATCCAATTCTACGGAACTGAAGTGATTGGTGTCACCGTTCCTACTACTGTTGAATTGACAGTTGCTGAAACTCAACCATCTATCAAAGGCGCTACTGTTACAGGTTCTGGTAAACCAGCAACGATGGAAACTGGACTTGTCGTAAACGTTCCAGACTTCATCGAAGCAGGACAAAAACTCGTTATCAACACTGCAGAAGGAACTTACGTTTCTCGTGCCTAATCTCTAGAAAGAGGTCATTCTATGGGAATTGAAGAACAACTTGGCGAAATCGTTATCGCCCCACGTGTACTTGAAAAAATCATTGCTGTTGCTACTGCAAAGGTAGAGGGCGTACACTCTTTTTCAAACAAATCAGTATCTGACACCCTTTCAAAACTTTCGCTCGGCCGCGGTGTCTATCTTAAAAACGTGGACGAAGAACTCACAGCTGATATCTACCTCTACCTTGAGTACGGAGTAAAAGTTCCTAAGGTAGCTGTTGCTATCCAAAAAGCTGTCAAAGATGCAGTCCGTAATATGGCTGATGTAGAACTCGCTGCTATCAATATCCACGTTGCAGGTATCGTTCCAGATAAAACACCAAAACCAGACTTGAAAGACTTGTTTGATGAGGATTTCCTCAATGACTAGTCCACTATTAGAATCTAGACGTGAGCTCCGTAAATGCGCTTTTCAAGCTCTCATGAGCCTTGAGTTCGGTACAGATGTCGAAACTGCTTGTCGTTTCGCCTACACACACGATCGTGAAGATACGGATGTGCAACTTCCAGCCTTTTTGACAGAGCTAGTTTCTGGTGTTCAGGCTAAAAAGGAAGAACTAGACAAGCAAATCACACAGCATTTAAAAGCAGGTTGGACCATTGAACGTTTAACGCTCGTGGAGAGAAACCTCCTTCGCTTGGGAGTCTTTGAAATCACTTCATTTGACACCCCTCAGCTAGTTGCTGTTAATGAAGCTATCGAGCTTGCAAAGAACTTCTCAGATCAAAAGTCTGCCCGTTTTATCAATGGACTGCTCAGCCAGTTTGTAACAGAAGAACAGTAAATAGAAAAAGTGTTTGACAACTATCAAACACTTTTTTCTTTGCCCCCACTATCTAAAAAAGTGGTAATAGACATAATTATAAACAAAAATCCAGATGGGTTTTGCATAAATGAGAAAGTTGAAAAAACTATGACAGAGGATGGTGATTTTTAAGTTCTTTGTCCAACGGTAGACAAGGGCATAGAAGAGACCGCCTAAACTATAACTAATCAAACTGATAGGATCTCGGTGAGTTAGGATCAAATGACTAAGTCCAAAGATAAGAGCAGATAGGATAACATCCAAATAATACTTGGACTGGGGAAAGAAGGTATTCATAAAATACCCTCTATCAATTAGTTCCTCTGATATAGGTGCGACGACTACTGTTAAAATAAAACCGAGAACGGTTGATAGAAAAGTTGGTTGTCCATTTGAATAAAGGATAGAAAGTAGCTTTTGAAAAATATACTTGTTATCAACTAAATAGTGATACTGTATCTGAAAAGCATCCACCAATTGACGAACAAAATAACAAGCTACTAGACTGACTACAAGGGGAAAAATCGTTGACCAAGTCCAAGCCTTTTTTTCAAAGATAAAGAGCATCTCTTTCTTTTTTAACCAAAAGACAAATAAGACTACAAGAACTAGTTCCCAAACAAGTGAAATGATAGAATAGCCATCTATCCCCCATCCCAATATCTTAGTTAGATGCATAATCCATAACTCTGGTAGATAAACCGATAGAAATACCAGTGATGTATAGACTCCCAAGTGCCCTAGTTTTTTCATACTTATCCCTTTAATTTATTAATAGCCAATACCATAAGCACGTCTAGTCGCATGAGTCAGTATTGTACTCCATTCTGTCGCTAAACTATATGCATATGGCGAATCCCAATGTCTATCATCAACTAACCAAATCATTCGACCACCTGAAACTTGGTCTAACTCTTCAGATGAAAGAACTGTAAATGTATCTGTACCTGTCGTTGCAAGTACCTCCTTAAAATAGATTGTTGTAGGCTTGCATCTACAGTATACATCTTTTTTGTCTATTTTATAGTCCATCTCCTCAACTATCAATTTTTCGTCCTGAAATGTATGTTCTCTAGAAAAAATGCTAGAACCTTTACTCAGTTCTAGCTTTCTTTTTAGTATTTTCTAAACCGTTGGTAACGTTCTTCGAGGAGCTGTTCCAAGGCTAAGCCTTGCAAGCGGTCAAGCTCTGCACGCAATTCATTTTTAACACGAGCTTGCAGTTCCTTACTGGAAAGCCCTGCTTCTGAGATTACCTTGTCCACGATTCCCATTTCTAGGAGTTCGTGTGAAGTGATTTTCATCAACTCTGCCGCCTCCATGGCACGGCTTCCATCCTTCCAAAGGATAGAGGCAAAGCCTTCTGGACTGAGTACGGCATAGATCGAATTTTCCAGCATCCAGACACGATCAGCAACAGCTAGTGCTAATGCACCTCCAGACCCGCCTTCACCGATAATAATCGCGATGATTGGAACCTTGAGGTCACTCATTTCCATCAGGTTTCGGGCAATTGCTTCACCTTGTCCACGTTCCTCGGCTCCTACACCAGGGTAAGCACCCGCCGTATTGATAAAGGTCACAACTGGACGGCCAAACTTTTCTGCCTGTTTCATCAAACGAAGAGCCTTGCGATAGCCTTCTGGATGGGGTTGTCCGAAATTCCGTTTGAGGTTATCATGAAGACTCTTCCCCTTTTGGATACCGACGACTGTGACTGCTTGGTCACCTAACCAGCCAATTCCACCAATGACCGCACCATCGTCTCGGAAAGAGCGATCTCCATGCAATTCGATAAATTCATCGAAGATTCCATTGGCAAAATCAAGGGCTGTCAAGCGACTTTGCTCGCGTGCCTCTCTGACTATTTTTGCAATATTCATCCGCGACTTCCTCCATGCAATCTCACTAATTTAGCAATTGTTTCTGGTAGTTCTCTACGTTTGACAATTGCATCAACAAATCCATGTTCAAGCAAAAATTCTGCCTTTTGGAAATCATCCGGCAAGGTCTCACGAACTGTATTTTCGATAACACGACGCCCAGCAAAACCAACTAAACTCTGGGGCTCTGCTAGGATAATGTCACCTTCCATAGCAAAAGAAGCTGTCACTCCGCCTGTTGTCGGATCCGTCAAAATAGTTAGGTAAAAAAGTCCTGCCTTGGAATGACGTTGAACTGCCGCAGAAATCTTAGCCATCTGCATCAAGCTCATGATTCCTTCTTGCATGCGGGCTCCACCAGAAGCTGTGAAGAGTACGACTGGCAAGTTTTCTACCGTTGCATACTCAAACAAGCGCGTGATTTTTTCACCCACAACGGTTCCCATAGAAGCCATGATAAAGTTAGAATCCATGATCCCAAGGGCAACTTTTTCTCCCTTGATGCTAGCTGTACCAGTCAGGACAGCTTCATCCAGTCCTGTCTTTTCACGCATAGTAGCAAGTTTTTTCTGGTAGCCAGGAAAGTTTAATGGATCTTGAGTTTCAATACCTGTAAACATCTCCACAAAGCTGTCAGAATCAATCGTCAAATCCAAGCGTTCCTGAGCTGAAATACGGAAAGTATAGCTACAATGGGGACAAATTCGTTCGCTCCCAAGATCCTTTTGGTAAATGGTGTGTTTACAACCAGGACACTGGGAGAAGAGTTCATCCGGAACCTCAGGCTTGGCTTGTGGTTTCTGCCTTACGGAACGGTTAGGATTGATCCGAATATACTTATCCTTTTTACTAAATAGAGCCATAACTCCCCCTTTTAGTTCTCATACTGTTTGAAAGTCTATTCTTTTTCTTGGTATTTTGGCAAGAAAGTTTCCATCAAGAAGGAAGTATCGTAGTCACCAGCGATAACTCGGCGGTCTGAAATCAGATCCAACTGGAAGTCTGCATTGGTTTGCACTCCTTCAATATCAAGTTCATAAAGTGCCCGTTGCATCTTCATAAGAGCGTCAAAACGATTCTCCCCATGAACAATGATTTTAGCAATCATACTATCATAGTAAGGAGGAATGGTATAGCCTGGATAGACTGCCGAGTCCACACGCAAGCCAACTCCACCACTTGGTAGATAGAGATTGGTAATTTTACCTGGGCTTGGAGCAAAGTTAAATGCTGGATTTTCCGCATTGATCCTGCACTCGATAGCATGGCCTCGTAGGACGATATCTTCTTGTTTGAAAGGTAAAGGTTGCCCGGCTGCAATGCGAATCTGCTCCTTCACGATATCAACACCTGAAACAAACTCTGTGACTGGGTGTTCAACTTGCACACGAGTATTCATTTCCATGAAGTAGAAATTGCCACTCGCTTCATCGAGAAGAAATTCAATTGTTCCTGCATTTTCATAGCCAACAGACTCTGCTGCACGAACGGCTGCAGCACCAATTTCATGACGAAGGGTTTTGCCAATCGCAATGGATGGGCTTTCTTCTAAGATTTTTTGGTTATTCCGTTGGAGTGAACAATCCCGTTCACCAAGATGGACAACATGACCCTCTTGATCTGCAAGAATCTGAACTTCGATATGACGAGCTGGATAAATCACACGCTCAAGATACATAGCGCCATTCCCAAAATTGGCCTTGGCTTCACTGGATGCTGTCTCAAAGGCTGCGACCAAGTCTTCTGCCTTTTCAACCTTACGAATCCCTTTTCCACCACCACCTGCCGATGCCTTAAGCATGACTGGATAGCCAATCTTTTCTGCAACTGCAAGTGCCTCTTCAGCTGTGTGAACTTCACCATCAGATCCTGGGATAACTGGAACCCCAGCCTTGATCATTTGCTCACGCGCATTGATCTTATCTCCCATGGTATCCATTACAGCTCCAGAAGGACCGATAAACTTAATCCCTACTTCATCACACATCGTGGCAAACTTGGAGTTTTCGCTAAGAAAACCAAAACCTGGGTGGATAGCTTCTGCCTCTGTCAAGACTGCAGCCGATAAAATAGCGTTGATATTGAGATAAGACTCTGTCGCCTTACCAGGTCCGATACAGATAGCTTCATCCGCTAGGAGTGTGTGAAGAGCTTCCTTATCAGCAGTTGAATAGACTGCTACGGTCGCAATGCCCAATTCACGCGCAGCCCGAATAATGCGAACCGCAATCTCACCACGGTTGGCAATCAAAATTTTACGAAACATGGAGAACCTCCTTAGTTTCCAATTGCAAAGGTAAGAGTACCACTCGCTGCGAGCTTACCATCCACTTCAGCCTTTGCTTCAACCACGGCGATTGTACCACGACGTTTGACAAAAGTAGCCGTCATGACTAATTGATCACCTGGTACAACTTGCTTCTTGAACTTAACCTTGTCCATGCCAGCGTAGAAGACCAGTTTCCCTTTATTTTCAGGTTTGGACAATTCCAAGACACCAGCAGTCTGAGCCAAGGCCTCCATGATAAGAACACCTGGCATGACTGGGTATCGAGGAAAATGACCATTGAAGAAAGGTTCGTTGATGGTCACATTTTTAATGGCAACAATGGTATCCTCGCTCACTTCCAAGATACGGTCCACTAGGAGCATGGGGTAGCGATGGGGTAGAGCTTCTTTGATTCCTTGAATATCGATCATTTGATACGTACCAATCCTTTACCGAACTCAACCATTTCTTCATTTGAAACGAGAATTTCTGTCACCACACCATCCTTAGGTGCAGGAATCTCATTCATGACCTTCATGGCTTCGATGATCACCAAAGTCTGGCCTTTTTTAACACTGTCTCCAACTGTAACGAAGGCAGGTTTATCTGGTCCAGCAGCCAAGTAAGCCACCCCTACAAGTGGGCTCTCAACAACATCACCCTCCAGAGCAACCGTCGTTTCAGCTGGTACTGGAGCTTCTTCCACTGCACTCTCTACTGGAGTTGAAGGGGTAGAAACTACTGGACTTGCAGCTACTGCAGTTGGCACTGGAGCAACTTGAGCTGGTGCTTCAGAAGCCATTCTTGCTTCATTCTTACTAAACTGCAATTCGTCCGTTCCATTTTTATAAGAAAATTCTCTCAAACTTGATTGATCAAATTGAGCCATCAAGTCCTTGATCTCATTTAAATTCATAATTATTTATTCTCCCAACGTTTGAAAGCAAGAACCGCATTGTGTCCACCAAAACCAAAAGTGTTTGAAATAGCATAAGGGATTTCTTGCTCCAAGCCTTGTCCATAAACGACATTCGCTTCGATATAATCTGATAACTCACTTGTTCCAGCTGTTTTTGGCACGAAGTTATGACGCATAGCTTCGATGGTAGCAATTGCTTCTACTGCCCCTGCAGCCCCAAGCAAGTGTCCTGTAAAGGACTTGGTTGAAGATACAGGGACTTCTTTACCAAGGATAGCTACGATCGCACCACTTTCTCCTTTTTCATTAGCAGGAGTTGAAGTTCCGTGGGCGTTGACATAAGCCACTTGCTCTGGAGAAATTTCTGCTTCTTCCAAAGCAAGTTTAATCGCCTTGATCGCACCTTGACCTTCTGGATGAGGTGAAGTCATATGGTAAGCATCACAGGTATTACCATAACCAACTACTTCAGCCAAGATAGTTGCACCACGTTTTTCAGCATGTTCCAGACTCTCAAGAACCAACATACCAGATCCTTCTCCCATCACAAAACCATTACGATCTTTGTCAAATGGAATAGAAGCACGGGTAGGATCTTCTGTCGTAGAAAGAGCTGTCAGAGCTTGGAAACCAGCAATGGCAAATGGAGTGATAGATGCTTCTGATCCTCCAACTAACATGACATCTTGGAAACCAAACTTGATAGAACGGAAAGCATCCCCAATGGCATCGTTTGATGAGGCACAGGCTGTATTGATTGATTTACAGATACCGTTTGCTCCGAAACGCATGGCAACATTTCCTGAAGCCATATTTGGCAAGGCTTTTGGAAGTGTCATTGGTTTAACGCGTTTTGGACCTTTTTCATGAAGACGAATAACCTGATCTTCGATTTCTTTAATTCCCCCAATACCAGAAGCTACGATGACACCGAAGCGATCTTTATCGATTGCTTCTACATCAAGATTTGCATTTGTCACCGCTTCTTGAGCCGCATACAAGGCATACAAAGAATAGTTGTCAAAACGGTTGGTATCTTTTTTGACAAAGTATTTATCAAATGGGAAATCTTGAACTTCTGCCGCATTATGCACAGCAAATTCGCTATGGTCAAACTTAGTGATTTCTCCAATTCCAATCTTCCCAGTTTGCAAACTGTTCCAAAATTCTTCTGGAGTATTTCCGATAGGAGAGGTCAATCCGTAACCTGTTACTACAACTCGATTTAGTTTCATCTGTCTTACCTATATCTTTCCTTATTTTTACATGCTAAGTCCGCCATCAACAGCGAGAACTTGTCCAGTCAAATAATCCTGTCCAGCCAGGAACACTGTGGCATCTGCGATATGTTCTGCTTGACCAAAATGCTTCATTGGGATTTGGGCCAATGTCGCTTCCTTGACCTTATCAGATAAAACAGCAGTCATATCTGACTCGATCATTCCTGGTGCAAGAGCATTTACGCGTACATTGCGATTGGCAACTTCACGTGCTACTGACTTGGTAAAACCAATCAAACCTGCTTTAGAAGCTGCATAGTTGGCTTGTCCGATATTTCCCATCAAACCGACCACACTAGACATGTTGATAATCGCACCTTCGCGTGCCTTGATCATCTGTTTCAAGACTGCTTGCGTCATGTTGAAGGCACCTGTCAAGTTGATCTTAATCACTTTTTCAAAGTCTTCTTCGGTCATCTTGAGCATAAGCGTATCTTGAGTGATCCCAGCATTGTTGACCAAAACATCAACAGAACCGAGTTCTGCAATCGCTTGATCTACCATACGCTTGGCATCTGCAAAGTCTGAAACATCACCTGATATCGGTACTACTTTGACACCGTAGTTTGAAAACTCAGCCAGCAATTCTTCTGAGATTGCTCCTCGGCTATTCAAAATTACATTAGCGCCTAGTTGGGCAAATTTGTGAGCAATGGCAACTCCGATACCACGACTTGAACCTGTTACAAAGACATTTTTGTTTGTAAGTTGCATTCTATTTCTCCTGTTTCCTGTTGTATTTTGTGGGAGAAGGGATCATTAGTTTCCTAACAAAGCATCCAAGCTTGCTTGATCTTCAACGTTGGCTAGCTTAGCTGTTTTATCAATCTTTTTGACAAATCCTGACAGGACTTTCCCTGGACCAATTTCAATAAAATTGATCACACCAGCATCCTGCATCACAGCAATACTTTCATAAAAACGAACAGGTTCTTTGACCTGACGCGTCAAAAGCTCTTGGATTCGATCTTTTTCCATAACAGCAGCTTCCGTATTGCCGACTAGTGGGCAAGTGAAATCAGAGAAACTCACTCCATCAAGAGCTTCAGCTAGTTGCTGACTGGCTGGCTCTAAAAGTGCTGTATGGAAAGGACCAGATACATTTAAAGGAATCAATCGTTTTGCTCCTGCTTCCTGCAAGAGTTCAACTGCGCGGTCAACCGCAGCCACCTCACCACCGATAACGATTTGGCTTGGGGTGTTGTAGTTAGCTGGAGTCACTACTCCAACTTTAGAGGCTGTTTCACAAGCTTCCTCAATCACTTCAACTGGAGTATTAAGAACGGCTACCATTTTACCAGAACCAGCTGGCGCCGCCTCTTCCATATAAGCTCCACGTTTGGCAACCAGGGCAACTCCCTCTTCAAAGTCCAAGGCTCCGCTAGCTACTAAAGCAGAATATTCACCAAGGGATAAACCTGCTACCATATCTGGCTGATAGCCCTTTTCTTTCAATAGTCGGTAAATAGCAACCGAAGTCGCTAAAATAGCTGGTTGCGTATAGCGAGTCTGGTTTAACTTGGTTTCTTCCTTATCAATCAAGTCACGAAGGTCATAACCCAAAACCTGACTGGCTTGGTCAATTGTTTCCTTGACGATAGGGTAGCGATCATAGAGATCACGCCCCATTCCTAGATACTGAGCACCTTGACCTGCAAATAGAAAGGCTGTTTTAGTCATTTCTTACAACTCCTGCCCAACGAGAGGCTTCTTCTTGAATTTTCTTGGCTGCGCCATAATATAGATCTTTTAGGATTTCTTCTACAGTTTCCTCTTTAGAAACCAAACCAGCGATCTGACCTGCCATGACAGACCCACCTTCTACATCTCCATGAACAACGGCTTTAGCAAGAGCACCAGCTCCCATTTGTTCAAAGATTTCTAAATCTGGATTTTCTTGTTTAAAGGCATCTTTTTCAGCCTGCTCAAAGTCACGTGTCAACTGATTTTTAATGGCACGAACAGCATGTCCAAAGTGTTGAGCTGAAATAGTCGTATCGATATCACGCGCTTTTAAGATTTTTTCCTTGTATTTTGGATGGGCGTTAGATTCCTTAGCTACTACGAAACGCGTACCGACTTGAACGGCCTCAGCACCAAGCATAAAGCCTGCAGCGACACCTTCACCGTCCGCAATTCCTCCAGCTGCGATAACTGGAATCGAAACAGCTGTAGCAACCTGACGAACCAAGGTCATCGTTGTTAGTTTCCCAATATGTCCACCAGCTTCCATTCCCTCTGCAATAACCGCATCTGCACCAATTTTTTCCATGCGTTTTGCCAAAGCAACACTAGGAACAACAGGAATAACTGTAATGCCTGCATCATGGAAACGAGTCATGTATTTACTTGGATTTCCTGCACCAGTTGTAACCACCTTGACCCCTTCTTCGATCACGAGATCAACGATGTCTTCTACAAATGGAGACAGGAGCATAATGTTAACACCAAAAGGTTTATCCGTAAGTGATTTGATTTTATCGATATTAGCCTTTACGACCTCTTTAGGTGCATTTCCACCACCGATGATCCCTAGACCACCAGCTTTTGATACCGCACCAGCCAAGTCACCATCCGCAACCCAGGCCATGCCTCCTTGAAAAATAGGATAATCAATGTTCAATAATTCTGTAATACGTGTTTTCATAGTGCCTCCATCATTCCTTGCTTACGTAATAGTTCGATGAGTTTATCATTTGAGTCTCAAACTATTACCTAAACAAGAGGGAGCGGGTCTCCCCTACTCCTTCTAGTAATATGTTAATTATTTTGTTTGCTCTTCAACGTAGGCAACCAAGTCACCAACTGTTTTCAAGTTATCTTCTGCTTCGATTTGGATATCGAAAGCATCTTCGATTTCAGAGATTACTTGGAACAAGTCCAATGAATCTGCATCCAAATCATCAAAAGTAGATTCAAGTGTTACTTCTGATGCGTCTTTTCCAAGTTCTTCAACGATAATTTCTTGTACTTTTTCAAATACTGCCATGATAGGACTCCTTTAAAATATAAAAAATTTATAACTATGTGTTTACCACATGATTACCTAGATTGTAAGAATGAGTGTGCCCCATGTCAAACCTCCACCGAAGCCTGATAGGAGAATCGTCTGGCTACCATCTAAACGAATATTACCATTCTCCACACACTCTGAGAGCAAAATCGGGATACTTGCTGCACTGGTATTTCCATACTCCATCATATTGGCAGGAAGCTTGTCTCGGTCCACACCGATTTTCTTAGCCATCTTATCCAAAATGCGGATATTTGCCTGATGAAGCAAGAGATAATCCAAGTCCGATGCTGCGATTGGACCATTTTCAATGGTTTCTTTGATCGATCTAGCAACATCACGATTTGCAAAATCAAAAACTGCTCGTCCATCCATCTTCAGAAAAGCAGGAACTGCTTCTTGATCTGAGAAAGGCGAAGCCAAAGCCGTTTGACCATAGGTCAAACACTCGCTCCGAGAACCATCCGTATAGAGACTTTCCACAAGGAAGTGCCGTGTATCGCTCGCTTCCAAGAGAACGCCACCAGCACCATCTCCAAAGAGAACAGCTGTCGAACGATCCGACCAGTCAACAGCCTTAGACAAGGTCTCAGCTCCGATAACAATCCCTTTTTTGAACTGTCCAGAGCTTAAAAATTTTTCAGCAGTTGAGAGAGCGAATACAAAGCCACTGCAAGCTGCTGTCAGATCAAAGGCGAAAGCTCTGTGCGCTCCGATATTTGCCTGAACTCGAGCTGCCGTAGAAGGCATCATCGAATCAGGAGTAATCGTCGCTACAATGATAAAATCAATCTGATCCGCTGTTAAGCTCCCTTTAGCCAGCAAACTCTTAGCAACTTCTGTCGCCAAGTCACTTGTAGACTCTGTTTTTGAGATATGTCTCTGTTTAATTCCTGTCCGACTTGAAATCCACTCATCGCTTGTATCCATAATTTGAGCCAAGTCCTGATTAGTGACCACTTGCTCTGGAACATAATGAGCAACCTGGCTTATTTTTGCAAAAGCCATTATTTCAAATCCTCCAAAAATTGATAAAGGTTAGTCAAGCCCCTGCCCATCACTTCTATTTCTTCAGAACTCATACCATCGATAATTTTCTCGACCATGGCCTTGTGGAAACGTTTATGAAGGCGGTGAACCAAACGACCTTTCTTTGTCAAATGCAGATAGACCACACGACGATCCTGATCAGAACGAATGCGCTCAACATAACCTTTTCTTTCGAGATTATTCAAGCTGGTCGTAACAGTTCCAAGAGTTACCATCAGTTCTTTTGAAACCTTACTTGGTGTTGCCTCTGGGAACTTGCCAATCACATCAATCGTGTGCATTTCTTTGATGGAGATGTCTTTGAAACGACTACCTCGTAAGCTAACCTCCTCAATCACAAGGACATTATTAAAAATAGATGTTAAATACTCATTCACTTGTTGGTAGTCCAAAGTATTCCCTCCTTCTCAAAAAAACTTTTGCATTCAAAACATTTGACACAAAAAGTATATCAAACTTCAAAGAATTGTGCAAGTATTTTTTTATTTTCCTGAAAATTTTGGTCGTCTTCTTTCAGAATGAGCTCGAACCCCTTCTTTAAAATCTTCAGTCAAAGACAAAGATTCTTGCAGTTTCAATTCCAATTCAGCATAATTCTGCCAATCCTTAAATTGGCTTTCCCAAACCAACTTTTTAATGGCTGCGTATGAGTTTGCTGAGCCTCGTCTTAATTTCTTCAGAACTTGTTCTCTAGTTTTTTCTAATTTATCAGCTTCGCAGACACGGTATACCACGCCCCATTCCAGTGCTTTTTCCGCAGTCAAAGCTTCTCCTGTCATGGCAAGTTGCGCAGCTCGTGTTACCCCGATACTACGACTCAAGAGATGAATTCCACCAGCGTCCGGCGCCAATCCAACTCCAACAAAGGCTTGGATGAATTTTGCCTTATCAGTCGCCAAACAAAAATCGACTGCTACTGCCATATTTGCTGCAGCACCAGCAACTGCTCCATCTACCTCCATCAAAACAGGTTTAGGAATTTGCTTGATTTTAAAAGAAATTGTATTGACCAATTCTGCAATCTTATTCAAAGAAGGGATATCATCTTCATCCACTGCACGCTTCATCTCAACCAGATCTCCCCCAACTGAAAAGACCTTCCCATTAGCGTTAATCAAGATAAACTGAACAGTTTGATCCTGCTCTGCTAGAGTCAAAGCTTCTAAAATTTCCTCACACATTGGGATATGGAAACCGTTTGCCACTTCGGGACGATTCAAAGTGATGATAGCAAGATCATCTACGATCTGATATAAGATATGATTCATAGCTTCTCCTTTTATAAGGTGATAAAATTATTTCATTGTCAAAGTATACCTTTTTTTAGATAAAGAGGCAAGAGAAAACCAATCGAAAGTGTCTCGGCTGATCAAAACGCTCACTTTATCCTAAAGACTATACTATTTTCTTCATTGAAAAAAGCCCCTCTTTCTGCTATAATCGTATAAAATACTTACTTGAGGAGTCCCTATGAAGGTTGTAAAATTTGGCGGAAGCTCTCTTGCCTCTGCTAGTCAGTTAGAAAAAGTTTTAAACATCGTTAAAAGTGATAAAGAACGCCGTTTTGTAGTCGTTTCTGCACCCGGAAAACGCAATGCTGATGATACCAAGGTTACCGACGCTTTGATCAAATACTATCGTGACTATGTAGCGGGAAATGATATCAGCAAGAGCCAAAACTGGATCATCGATCGCTATGCGGCTATGGTGAGCGAACTAGGCTTAAAACCATCAGTTCTAGAAAAAATTTCTAAAAGCATCCGTGCCTTAGCGACTCTTCCTATTGAAGAAAATGACTTTCTCTATGACACCTTCCTAGCGGCTGGAGAAAACAACAATGCCAAACTTATCGCAGCTTACTTTAACCAAAACGGCATCGATGCACGCTATGTTCATCCAAGAGAGGCTGGAATCGTTGTCACAAGTGAACCAGGAAACGCACGTATCATTCCATCTAGTTATGACAAGATTGAAGGCTTGGCTGATAGCAACGAAGTCCTTGTCATCCCTGGTTTCTTTGGAGTTACGAAAGAAAATCAAATCTGTACCTTCTCACGTGGTGGATCCGATATCACAGGTTCTATCATAGCTGCAGGTGTCAAAGCCGACCTTTATGAAAACTTTACAGATGTCGATGGTATCTTTGCTGCCCATCCAGGTATCATTCACCAGCCTCATTCTATCCCTGAATTGACCTACCGTGAAATGCGGGAATTGGCTTATGCAGGTTTCTCAGTCCTTCACGATGAAGCTCTGCTCCCTGCCTACCGGGGGAAAATCCCTCTCGTTATCAAGAATACCAACAACCCTGACCATCCAGGTACTCGTATCGTTCTAAAGCATAGCAGTGATAAATTCCCCGTCGTTGGAATCGCTGGTGATTCTGGCTTTGTCAGCATCAACATGTCGAAATACCTCATGAACCGTGAAGTTGGATTTGGTCGCAAGGTTCTGCAAATCCTTGAAGATCTTAACATCGGTTGGGAACACATGCCAACAGGTATCGATGATCTTTCAATCATCCTCCGTTCCCGCGAATTGACTCCTATCAAGGAAGAAGAAATTCTGCGTCAGCTCGTTCAAAAGGCTGAAGTGGACCATGCTGAAATCGAACATGATCTTTCAATTATTATGATTGTCGGGGAAAAGATGAAGAGTCATATCGGGGTAACTGCTACTGCCACACGTGCTTTGTCTGAGAATAAAATCAACATCCAGATGATGTCCCAAGGGTCAAGTGAAGTTTCCATCATGTTTGTTGTCAATAAAGAGCAAGAGAAGGCCGCTATTAAGGCGCTCTATCATGCCTTTTTCGGTGAAAGTAAGGAAGACTAATCATGGCTCAATCACTCAATAAAGTCATTGACCTCCAAACCACTGGGACATCTTACCTCTCTATCTCTGGAAAAGTTGGAAAATTTCTAGTTGGGGATCAAGCCTTAGAGTTTTATCCTGATGTCAATGTCGAACAATATATCCAGATCCCCTGGTCCAGCATTCAGCAAATTGGAGCTAACGTAAATGGCCGTAAAATCAGCCGTCACTTTGAAGTCTTCACCGATCAAGGTAAATTCCTCTTTGCCTCAAAAGACTCTGGGGCTATCCTCAAAATCGCTCGGGAAAAATTAGGAAATGACAAGGTTGTGAAACTTCCGACTCTGCTCCAGACCATTGGACAAAAATTTAAAAATCTATTTGCAAAAAAGTAGAAACTTTAGTATAATCATAGCAACGGATAAGTAGGTTATCCTCTTCTTTCAGAAAGTCTGCGGATGCTGCGAGCAGATAGGAGGGATAGGTGAAATTCTACCGTTATCAACAATTAAATACAGAATCAAGTGCACACCTGTGAAGTTGGATGGAACCGTGGCCCTGCCACTCCAACGCTTTGTTAGGTGTGCTTTTTTCATAAAGGAGTTTTTATGTTAGATATCAAACGTATTCGTACAGACTTTGATGCTGTCGCTGAAAAACTAGCTACACGTGGTGTAGATGCTGCTGTTTTGAATGAAATGAAAGAAATCGATGCTAAACGCCGTGACATCTTGGTCAAGGTCGAAAACCTCAAGGCAGAACGTAACACAGTTTCTGCAGAGATTGCTCAAGCCAAGCGCAATAAGGAAAATGCTGATGACAAGATTGCTGCTATGCAAGCTCTCTCTGCTGAAGTAAAATCTCTCGATGCTGAATTGGCAGAAATCGATGCTAAATTGACAGAATTTACGACTACACTTCCAAACATTCCTGCTGACAGCGTTCCTGTTGGAGCTGATGAGGATGACAACGTTGAAGTTCGCCGTTGGGGAACTCCACGCGAGTTTGACTTCGAACCAAAAGCTCACTGGGTTCTGGGTGAAGACCTTGGTATTCTTGACTGGGAACGTGGTGGAAAAGTGACGGGAGCTCGCTTCCTCTTCTATAAAGGACTTGGAGCTCGTTTGGAACGTGCTATCTACAACTTCATGTTGGATGAGCATGGTAAAGAAGGCTATACGGAAGTTATCACACCTTACATTGTTAACCATGACTCAATGTTTGGTACTGGTCAATATCCAAAATTCAAGGAAGATACCTTTGAATTGAGTGACACCAACTATGTACTCATTCCTACTGCTGAAGTGCCTCTTACAAACTACTACCGTGATGAAATCCTTGATGGAAAAGACCTACCAATTTACTTCACTGCTATGAGCCCATCATTCCGTTCTGAAGCTGGTTCTGCTGGTCGTGATACACGTGGCTTGATTCGTTTGCACCAATTCCACAAGGTTGAAATGGTCAAATTTGCCAAACCAGAAGAATCATATGAAGAATTAGAAAAAATGACAGCCAACGCTGAAAATATTCTTCAAAAGCTTAATCTTCCATACCGTGTGGTCGCGCTCTCTACTGGAGATATGGGCTTCTCAGCTGCCAAAACTTACGATTTGGAAGTTTGGATTCCAGCCCAAAATACCTACCGTGAAATCTCAAGCTGTTCAAATACTGAAGATTTCCAAGCTCGTCGTGCCCAAATCCGTTACCGTGATGAAGCCGATGGCAAGGTGAAACTCCTTCACACCTTGAACGGTTCTGGACTTGCAGTTGGACGTACAGTGGCTGCTATTCTTGAAAACTACCAAAATGAAGATGGTTCTGTAACTATTCCAGAAGCACTTCGTCCATATATGGGTGGAGCTGAAGTTATCAAACCATAAAAAATAAGGCCTAGCTAGAAAATAGCTAGACCTTTTTTCGTAACCAAATCAGATAAGCACCCAAGACAAAGAATAAAATAGTGAGGCAAATAACGGTTTCAGCCAAGACCAGATAATCCAGAAATGGAAGTTTCAAAATTCCCTGAGCCATTTTAAGCGATGTAGCTGTGATGATGGCTGGGAAGGTTAAGGCTGAGAAAGCTGGTTGAAAGCCTTGTTTTAAAATGTTAGGCAAGCGAGTCAAAACGAAGATGAAAAAAGACTGAGAGACAAGCATCAGCAGTAACAAGGCCCAGGTCGGAAGAGTAACTCCACCGATACGCACCAGAGCTGCTAAGAGCAAAGAAAAAGGAGCGCAGTAGATTCCTTCTTGCCCTAGCAGGGCTGGAGTCAATGGTTTTTTCTTTAAATCACTGTAAATCAACGGATAGAGAAAACAAGTAGCTAGAAAGCCGAAAGTCACCGTTAGATAGGCAATCTGAATCAGACCAACGACTGGATAGGTCAAGGCTGCCACTGCTATTCCCACATAAAGGACTGTCCAGCTTGGTGTTGCACTAGCTCTTTCCTCCACTCCCACAAAACGACGAGAAAAATAAGCAATCAAAGCAAGATCCAAGAGAAATGAAAACCACCACAAAAGCTGGGCTAGGATTGGCAAAGACGGAACTAGTCGCAAGACATAAGTCGAGAAAATCATCCCCGCCATAGGAAAAGTAGCCATTCCTGACAAAAGAGGAGGCTTGGTAAATTCTCGCTTGGTTTCCTTCCAACTAAACAAATGCAGAATTAGAAAGTATATCCACAAAATCAAACCTGTCAGACTAAACAGATGGGACAGAACCGGCAACGTATCTAAAATAAGATTTCCAGCACCTGCCAAACCTAACAAACAACCAGAAAATACCAAGGGGAGTTTTTTCATGGCAACCTCCGTTAATCATATTATTATCAGTATAGCATAAAAACCCTTAAAATAGCATAGAAAAATGAAGACTGGGGCACTCAGCCTTCATTTTTTCTTCATGATTCCAACTAGGCATAGGGTTGCAATTCTGGGTTAATTGGCGTATTGGCTAGGTTGTTGGCATAGTTGCAAAGACTGGCTAGGCTGACACCGAGAACCACATCCAAGGCATTTTGCTGGGTATAGCCAGCTTCTAAAAATTCACTAAGCGCTTCATCGCCTACACGACCCTTGGTATTGATGACTGCCAAGGTAAACTTGGCCAGAGTATCTAGCTTAGGATCTGCCTCAATTGGAGTGCGATTACGAAGGGCTTGGAGAAGATCATCGTTCATCTGGATTTGTTTGATTGAAAAAGCGGTGTGACCCGCGACGCAGAAAGCACATCCATTGGTCACGGCTGCCGTGATTTGCACCACTTCCCTCTCAACTGGGGTTAGGCTATTGCGGCGGTTGATGGCTCCGACAGTTCGATAGGCTTCTAGGGCGGTAGGAGCATTGGCCAAGAGACCAATCAGATTGGGAATATAGCCATTGTTATCTTTTTGTACTGTTTCCAGAACTTCTTTTACTTCTGCTGGAGCTGATTCTACTGTATGGATGGTAAATCTTGTCATAAGGAACCTCTTTTCATTTTATTGTCATTTAGTCTATCATAGAATTTCTTCTTTGGATAATATATATTTTCAATTGCCATGATAGGAAATGTTTATGAAATGAAAAATCACACTAAAAGTGTGATTGGATTAGTTCTTAAAATACTTCTTAGTCTCAGCAATAACAACTGGTGATAAAACTAAGAGGGCTATCAAGTTTGGCAAAGCCATCAAGGCATTGACGATATCAGCAATGATCCAAACCATATCCAACTCGATAAATCCTCCCAACAAGACCATGACTACAAAGACTACACGGTAAAGCCAGATAAAACGAACACCGAAGAGAAACTCGAAACAGCGCTCTCCATAATAGTTCCAACCTAAAATCGTCGTAAAGGCAAAGAGTACAAGGAAGATGGTCAAGAGGGCAGGTCCAAAGTGTGAAAAAACTGTTGAAAAGGCTGACTGGGTCAAGGCAACACCATTTAAATCTCCGCTCCAAACACCAGTTACCAAGATTGTCAGACCTGTCAGAGTACAGATTATCAAAGTATCAATAAAGGTTCCTGTCATGGAAATCAAGCCTTGCTCTACAGGCTCATTAGTCTTAGCTGCAGCCGCTGCAATCGGAGCTGAACCAAGACCAGATTCGTTAGAGAAGACTCCTCGCGCCACACCATTCTGGATAGCCATCCGAATGCTGGCACCTGCAAAACCACCTACGGCAGCAGCTGGACTAAAGGCTGAAGTAAAGATGAGGGCAAGTGTGGCTGGGATTTTCTCGATATTAAAGAGAATAACTGTAAGAGTCCCTAAAATATAGACAATAGCCATAAAAGGAACGACTGCTGTCGAAACCTTTGAAATGGATTTGAGGCCACCAAAGACGGCAATCCCTACAAAAATGGATAAAATCAGAGCCGTGATAGCTGGATCAACTTGGGCTGTATTTTGAATGGATTCTGTAATCGAATTGACCTGGGTAAAGGTACCAATCCCTAGAAGCGCCACTAATACACCAGCTAGGGCAAAGAAGATAGCAAGTGGTCGCCACTTTTCTCCCATCCCCAAAAGGATGTAATGCATGGGGCCTCCAGCTACAGCTCCATTTGCATCCTTAGTACGGTATTTGATGGCCAGTAAGCCTTCGGCATACTTGGTCGCCATCCCAAAGAAAGCCGCCATCCACATCCAAAAGAGGGCCCCTGGTCCCCCAACCTTAATGGCTGTTGCGACCCCGATGATATTTCCCGTACCAACGGTGGCTGCTAGAGCCGTACAGAGAGCAGCAAAGCTCGACACATCGCCATGTCCCTTGTCCTTGGTGAAAATTAACTGAAAAGCCTTAGGGAGTCGAGCTACCTGCAAAAGGCCTAGTCGGATGGTCAGATAAATACCCGTCCCGACCAATAAGATTAAGAGGGGAGGTCCCCAAACGAAAGCATCAAGCGCTTTAAGCAATTCTAACATGTCCTTCTCCTATCTTTCAACCCCAAAAGAAAGAGCACATGCAAGATACATGTACTCTGGAATGCTTAGATAAATGCCTAAAAGCGGTCTATCCTAGCTCTGTCCTTTTACCTGAGAGTTTGAGCAGTTACCTGCCTTGCCCCTTCGGTGCCTTTACGGTCTCTCCAGAGTTCCGTCCATTTACAGTCATGGAAAACAAACCTTTCTCCACTTCTATTAAACTTCATTCGGTGTTGGTATTTAATTTTTTATTATTTTACAAGAAAAGTTAGCCTTTGTCAATATATTCTATGAAAATTTTTGACCTTTCATTTCTTTTTTCAGAAAGGTTGACTCCTTCTTCTCTCTATCCTTTAAAGGTCACAATGGTAGCGCCACTGCCTCCAGCATTTTGTGGGGCATATCCAAAACTTTTGACATGCTTGTTTCTTTGTAGATATTTGGTGACGCCCTCACGGATGACTCCTGTTCCGATACCATGGATGATGTCGACCTGCGCCATGTTATTAAGCAGGGCTTGGTCGATAAAGGCGTCCAGCTCATTCATAGCTTCTTCGTACCGTTTGCCTCGGAGATCCAGTCTGGCTTGCGGACCACGACCAGAAGCACGTTTGACGACATTGACTTGTTTTTTCTTGACTGGGGCTTCTTGCTGAGCCTGAACAAGGTCAAATTCTTTCTCTTCCAAGGTCATCTTGATCAAACCAACTTGGGCTTCCCAACGGCCATCCTTGAGCTGATTGGTCAAGGTTCCACGTTGGCCATAACTGAGGACCACGATATCATCCCCAACCTTTGGAGCTCGTTTTTTCTTGGCTTTTTGAAGGACCTTGTTTTTAGACAAGTCAACTTTTTCAGGAGCTAGTTTTTTCAGCTCAGCCTTGGCTTCAATGATTTCATGGGGTTTGAGTTGAGACTTACTGTGAAGATTCTTGAGAATCTGGTCACTCTCACTTAGAGCGAGTTCCACAATTTCAGCGGCTTGTTCACGCGCCTTGTTGAGCTCAGTTTCCTTTTCACGATTGAGCTCATTGTAGAGTTTTTTGAGTGCCCGGTTCATCTTGAGGTTTTCTTGCTCCACCTCACGAATATTGTCCAAGCGTTTGCGACTTTCAAGCGTTTGCTCTTCCAATTGTTCAATGATACAGTTGACATCATTATCTTGATTGACCTGCTGGCTAGCATCTTCGACAATGACATCTGACAAGCCCAGACGTTTGGCAATTTCAAAGGCATTACTTCGACCAGGAACTCCCTGCATAAAGCGATAGGTCGGACGCAGACTGGCTGTATCAAACTCCATGCTGGCATTTTGCACAAAGGCTGTCTCGATACCATAGGCCTTGAGTTCTGGATAGTGGGTCGTCGCCATGGTCTTGACCTGACGGAGACGAAGATCCTCCAAAATAGCCATAGCGAGGGCTGCCCCTTCCTGCGGATCGGTACCTGCCCCAAGCTCATCTAGCAATAAAAGAGAGTGTTGGTTGACCTTGCCAAGAATATCTACAATATTGGTCATGTGACTGGAGAAGGTAGACAAACTTTGCTCGATAGATTGCTCATCCCCGATATCGGCGAAGATTTCTTCAAAAATACCGACACGGCTTCCTTTATCAGCTAAAATGGGCAAGCCTGACTGGGCCATGAGTTGAGTCAAGCCCAGGGTTTTGAGCATGATGGTCTTCCCACCAGTATTGGGACCTGTAATGACAATAGCCGTTAATTCCTTACCAAAGTGTACATCATTTGCGACAGCATTCTTGACCAAAGGATGGCGGACATGAAGGAGTTGAATCTCTTGGTTCTCTGAAAGTTGAGGAACAACTGCTTGTCTTTCTTGGATGAAACGCACCTTGGCACGAATCAGATCCAGATGGCCGATAATCCAAGCGTCATTAGCAATCTCAGCAGCATGAGGACGAACCCGTTCCGATAGTTCCTGCAGGATACGAATCATCTCATAGCGTTCGTCTGCTCGCAAACTAGCGATTTCTTCGCTCAGTTTCACGACCTCACGTGGCTCGATATAAACCGTATTACCACTAGCAGAGATGTCATGGACAACACCTGCAATCTTATTGCGATAGGTGTTCTTGACTGGTAAGACTTGACGGCCATTTCTGCTAGCAATTATGCCTTCCGTCAACATCTGCGCTTTTTGCTTGAGCAAGTCTTGCAAGACATCTCGAACTTGACTCTCGCTATCATGGATTTTCCGACGAATGCGTGCTAGCTCTTCACTGGCGAAATTTTCGATAAATCCTGCTTCATTTAGGGCTTGAAGACTTCCTTGCAAGTGTGGAAAATCATGTAGTTTTTCAAACCATCTCGCCAACTGCTCCAAGCGTACGTTTTCAAGATTGGCATAAAAACCTTGCAACTCTCTGCTAGCCAGTAAGACCCGTTTGAGGAGCAGGAACTCCTCAATATTGAGGTCCGCCCCCATCTCCAGACGCTTGCAAACAGCTGATATCTCACGCGTCGCTAGGATGGTAAAGTGAGGTTGCTCCACAAATAGAGCTTGCATTTCCTCCATCTCTGTAAAGGCTTGTTTAATCTTATCCACCTTTGCAGTTGGGGCCAAGCATTTTAGCTCCTCTAGTCCTTGTTCTGTCAGGAGATGAGGTTCAAACAAGGCTTTGATTTTATTAAATTCTAAGGTTTCTAGTATTTTTGTATTCATATTCTTTCCTTGTATGCTGGTTTACAAGATTATAGCAACTAGGGGTTTTGACTTAGTTGTCCAATCTGTAAACAAAGGGCTAGGAAAAATCCCGCCCTTTTTATCCGATTAAATTTGTCACCCAGAGTTGTTTGATAAGGTTTGTCGTAAAAGGGACACTTTGGATGATGTGTTTAGCTACGATACTTTTTTCAAGTGAATTCTGAACGGCTGCCATAGGTACAGTTGCAAGAATGGTCAAAGCCATTTGCAAGACAAATAAGGTTACCAATAGAGACAAAGTCCCCGCACTAACCCGGAACCACTTGCCACCTAGTGTTTTAACTGGAATCAAATGAAGAAACAAACCGATAAAACGTCCGATACTGTAACAAATTCCGAAAACTAGGAGGTAGGCCAGACCCGCATAAAAGACTTTATCTAGTTGAAAAAGCTGGGCTGAAGGGAAGAAAAAGGTACCCTGCCCTTCCTGAGGATTAGCATAAGGGACAAGCAAGTGAAATTGATCTCCCAGCGATTTATAAAACTGCCCAGCAATAAAGGCTGAAATCACTGCCACGAGGAAATAATAAACTTGTAGCACCAAACCTCTACGGTAGCCGATGTAAAAACCCCAAGCTAGAACCAGTAAGAGAAGGATCGAAATCATAGGGAATCCTCAATCTTGCTCTGCTCTTGCTTGACAGCCACTAGCTTATTTCTAAGGTCTTTAAGCTCCTGCTCCTTATCGTCAAACTCAATCTCGCGACTAAGCTGCGTCGATAGGCTGTTAATGGCTAAAAGGAGGGCAATGGTTTCATCATCCGCCCCGGGCATTTGTTCCTTAATTGCTTGGTATTTTTCAGTCGCAACCTTGGCAATTTCCTCCATAAAAAGATTGTCATGCTCGGTTGTCAAGGTTAATGTTTTTTTCCCGAATGTAAACTTATATCGATTTAGATTTGCCATAAAATTCACCTCACGATATTATACCAAATTTCGCTAACTTTGTCAGTTTTTACCAATTCTCCTGCTTTTGTGGTACAATAGAGACTATGGCAAGTATCACACTCACACCAAATGAACAGGAAATTCAGAGCTTTTTAAGTCAGTATCAGAAGGCTCTCGCCCCTAGTAAAAATCCTTATATTCGCTATTTTTTGCGCTTCCCTCAGGCAACGGTTTCCATCTATACTTCTGGAAAAGTCCTCCTGCAGGGCGAAGCTGCTGAGCAGTACGCCAGTTTCTTTGGTTACCAAGTTCAACAAGAAAACAGTGGACAAGATTTTCCTATGATTGGGACTGATGAGGTGGGAAATGGTTCCTACTTTGGTGGGCTTGCTGTCGTGGCCTCCTTTGTAACACCTGACCAGCATGACTTCTTACGAAAACTCGGTGTGGGGGATTCTAAAACCCTGACAGACCAAAAGATTCGTCAGATTGCACCTATCCTCAAGGAAAAGATCCAGCATCAAGCGCTCCTTCTCTCACCGAGCAAGTACAACGAAGTTATCGAAGAGCGTTACAATGCTGTTTCTGTAAAGGTTTCCCTTCACAATCAGGCTATCTTTCTCCTTCTCCAAAAAGGAGTTCAGCCAGAAAAAATCGTGATTGATGCTTTTACAAATCCTAAAAACTATGACAAATACTTGGCGCAAGAAGCCAACCGTTTTCCAAACAAGATTAGTTTGGAAGAAAAAGCCGAGGGAAAATACCTGGCTGTTGCTGTTAGTTCCATCATCGCGCGGTATCTCTTCCTCGAAAGCTTGGAAAATCTTGGACGAGAACTAGGCTATCAACTGCCAAGTGGCGCTGGAACTGCATCTGATAAGGTTGCTAGCAAAATCCTTCAAGCCTATGGCATGAAAGGGCTCAACTTCTGTGCCAAGCTTCATTTTAAAAATACTGAAAAAGCCAAAGCACTGCTAGAAAGGTAAGTTATGAATTATTTTAAAACATTTCTAAAAGAGTGGGGACTCACATTCCTCATCATTATAGTAGTTGGTATCAGTCGTCTCTTTCTCTGGACCAATGTCCGTGTGGAAGGACACTCTATGGATCCGACCCTAGCTGATGGTGAAATTCTCTTTGTCGTTCGACATCTACCCGTTGATCGCTTTGATATCGTAGTTGCTCATGAAGATGATGGAAATAAAGACATCGTTAAACGTGTCATCGGCATGCCCGGTGATACCATTCGCTACGAAAACGATAAACTTTATGTCAACGATAAAGAAACGGACGAACCCTACCTAGCAGACTACCTCCAACAGTTTAAAAATGATAAACTACAAAGCACCTATTCGGGGAAAGGCTTTGAAGGGGATAAGGGTGTCTATTTTAGAAGCCTTGCTCAGAAAGCTCAGGCCTTTACTGTCGATGTAAATTTCAACACTAGCTTCAGCTTTACCGTACCCGAGGGTGAGTACCTCCTCCTTGGAGATGACCGTTTGGTTTCTAGCGACAGTCGCCATGTTGGAACCTTTAAAGCCAGTCAAATCAAAGGAGAAGCCAAATTCCGTTTCTGGCCACTCAACCGTATCGGAATCTTTTAAAACCAGCAACTAGATGCTGTGATAGTCTTTTTGAGTTAGCTTTTAGAATTAGATTGGAACTTGACAATATCTTGTACCAAGTTCCAAATCCAAGGAAAGCCTAACTGAAAGCTCTATCCCAGCTCTTTTTCTATCAAAAAGGAAATCTATGGAAGTTTATTTTTCAGGCACTATTGAACGCATTATTTTTGAAAATCCCAGTAATTTTTATCGCATCCTCCTCCTAGATATCGAAGATACCAATGCGGAGGACTTTGACGATTTTGAAATCATCGTTACAGGAACCATGGCTGACGTGATTGAGGGCGAAGACTACACTTTTTGGGGACAAATCGTTCAACACTCCAAGTACGGAGAACAACTGCAAATCAGCCGCTATGAACGAGCAAAACCGACTCGAAAAGGGCTTGTCAAATACTTTTCTAGCAGCCATTTCAAGGGAATTGGTCTCAAAACGGCCCAAAAAATCGTTGATATCTATGGTGAAAATACCATAGACGAAATTCTGGAGCATCCTGAAAAGCTAGAAAGCATTGTAGGACTCTCTGCCAAAAACCGTGAGGCTTTCGTCTCTACCCTCCGTCTCAACTATGGGACAGAAATGGTCTTGGCAAAACTAGCCAACTACGGCATTCCCAATAAACTAGCCTTTCAGATTCAAGACTTTTACAAGGAAGAAACTCTTGATGTGGTTGAAAATTATCCCTACCAGCTGGTCGAGGATATCAAGGGATTGGGCTTTACCATTGCTGACCAACTAGCGGAGGAACTTGGCATCGAAAGTCAGGCTCCTGAGCGCTTTCGTGCTGGCCTTGTCCACAGTCTCTTTCAAGGCTGTATGAATACGGGCGATACCTACATGGAAGCCCGAGATTTGCTGGAACAGACCCTGACTCTCCTCGAGTCTTCCCGACCCGTGGAATTGGACCCCAGCCAAGTAGCCCAAGAGCTTTCCTACCTCATCGAAGAAGATAAGGTTCAGCAGATTGATACCAAGATCTTTGATAACAGCCTCTTTTTCGCCGAGGAAGGTATTCGCAGTCACTTGGTTCGTATCCTTGAAAAAGGAAAACAGAAAAATCAGGATTTAGAAACCATTCAAAAGCATATCGCTACTGTTGAGGAAGAATTAGGTATCCAATACGATAGCATCCAAAAACAGGCTATCTGCGATGCCATCCAGAATAAGGTCTTTATCCTAACAGGTGGACCTGGTACAGGTAAAACCACTGTTATCAATGGGATTATCGCTGTTTATGCTCTCTTAGAGGGACTTGACCTCAGGAAGAAAAGCAACTTACCAATTCTTCTCGCTGCCCCAACTGGTCGTGCAGCTCGACGCATGAATGAATTGACAGGTTTGCCTAGCGCGACCATACATCGCCATTTGGGAATGACGGGAGATGATGATACTAGTCATCTGGAAGATTATCTGGATGCTGACTTTATCATTGTAGATGAGTTTTCTATGGTAGATACTTGGCTAGCTAACCAACTCTTCTCCAACATCTCTTCTAACAGTAAAATCCTCATCGTGGGTGATAGCGACCAGCTACCTTCTGTTAGTCCTGGACAAGTCCTGGCTGACCTGCTCCAAATACCTCTGATTCCGCAGACGCGCTTGGAACGGATTTACCGTCAGAGCGAAGAATCGACTATCGTTACCTTGGCTAGTCAAATTCGACAAGGCATCTTGCCAGCTGACTTTACCCAGAAAAAAGCTGACCGCTCCTACTTTGAAATCGCTAGTGGCCATATCCCAGCTACGATTGAGAAAATTCTTGATGTAGCCCTCAGAAGTGGCATTCCGGCTCGAGATATTCAGGTGCTAGCGCCTATGTATCGAGGAACTGCCGGTATTGATGCCATCAATCAACTCATGCAAGACCTACTCAATCCTCTTCAAAAGGGACAAGCTAGCTTTGAAGCAACTCAGTGTCACTATCGAACAGGGGACAAGGTCATTCACCTAGTCAACGACGCTGAAGTCAATGTCTTTAATGGAGACCTAGGCTACATCACAGACCTGATTCCTGGCAAATACACCGAGTCCAAACAAGACGAGATTGTCATTGATTTTGATGGCAATGAAGTCGTATACCCTCGAAATGAATGGTACAAGATTCGACTAGCCTATGCCATGAGTATCCATAAGTCTCAGGGAAGTGAGTTTCCTGTTGTCATCCTGCCCATCACTAGTGCTAGCAAGCGCATGCTGGAGCGAAATCTCATCTACACAGCTATTACACGGGCCAAGAGCAAGCTCATCCTTCTTGGCGAATTACAGGCCTTTGACTATGCAGTCAAGCATATCGGGACTGCTCGCAAGACCTATCTGATTGAACGCTTTCAGGATCTGGTCGATTCAGTTGACCAAACCAGCCCAGTCCCTACCGAAACGACAAATCATGAGAACTCTCCTCTATCCTACATCCTCACCGAGGAAAACTGGTCTAGTATTCCAGCCATGATTGGGATTACAAATGCAGACCTCAAAGAGATTTTTGGAAAATAGTGCATCAGAAAACCCACCTAGTTAGGTGGGCTTTTTGTTTATTAATACTCAATGAAAATCAAAGAGCAAACTAGGAAGATAGCCGCAAGCTGTACTTGAGTATGGTAAGGCGACGCTGACGTGGTTTGAATTTGATTTTCGAAGAGTATAAGATTATTTTACTGTTGCAGTGCTTGTAATCAATTCAACAGCTTTTTTGATTGCGATATCGTGTTTCAACATATCAGCTGAAAGCAAGTTTTGAACTTGCGCAACTTCCATGTTGTAAGTTGCTGCCAATTGTTCGATTTCTTTTTGGATTTCTTCTTCAGTAGCGTCAAATCCTTCAGCCTTCGCAACTGCTTCGATAACAAGGTTAGTCTTCGTACGTGACTCAGCTTCTGCTTCGTATTGTTTGTGAAGGTCTTCTTGAGTAGTTCCTGTGATTTGGAAGTACATATCAGGGTTGATACCTTGACGTTGCAAGTTTCCAAGGAATTCATTTACTGAACGGTGAACTTCTTCGTGGATCATTTCTTCTGGAAGTTCTACGATTTCAGCATTTTCTACAGCTTTATCGATTGCTGCGCCTTCAAGGGCATCTTTGTATGCTTCTTCTTTCGCAGCAGTCAATTCTTTGCGGTATTTTTCTTTCAATTCGTCAAGAGTTTCCACTTCTTCGTCGATATCTTTTGCAAGTTCATCGTCAAGAGCTGGAACTTCTTTAGCTTTTACTTCGTGAATAGTTGTCACGAATTTAGCTTCTTTACCTGCAAGGTCTTCTGCTTGGTAGTCTTCTGGGAATGTTACGATAACGTCAACAGTTTCGCCAGCTGAGTGACCTACCAATTGGTCTTCGAAACCAGGGATGAATTGACCTGATCCAAGTCCAAGTGAGAAGTTTTCACCTTTTCCACCGTCAAATTCAACACCGTCGATAGAACCAACGAAGTCGATGACAACAGTGTCGCCATTTTCAGCAGCGCCTTCTTTGATAACCAATTCAGCCAAGTTGTTGCGTTCACGTTCGATACGTTCTTCAACGTCAGAATCTGTCACTTCTTTTTCTACATCTACTGATACTTCAAGGTTTTTGTAGTCGCCCAATTTTACTTCAGGTTTTGTCACGACTTCAGCTGTGATAACCCAGTCTTGACCTTTTTCCATTGAAGTTACGTCAATTTTTGGTTGCGCAACTACTTCAAGACCAGCTTCTTTTACAGCTGCTTCATAAGCGTTTGGCAAAAGAGCGTTCAACACATCTTGGTAAAGTGTTTCTTCACCAAATTTTTTATCAAAGATAGGACGTGGAAGGTGACCTTTACGGAAACCTGGAACGTTAAGAGTTTTCTTTACTGAATTGAAGACACGATCCACTTCTGGTTTGATCTGGCCTTGAGAGATTGTGAAAGTCAAGACACCACGGTTTGTTTCTTTGTTTTCAAATGATACAGACATTCTGTCATTTCTCCTTAAAATTTTTTAAATACAGTCTATTATAACATAAACGGGCGACTTTTTTCAAGTAATGAATACGCTTTTCAACGTTGCTAAAGGTACTTGCTGGCTTCCTTGATACTAAGTTTAGCCATTCTTTCCTTATTTTTTTCGATGAAAGCTGCTACCCATTCAGAATTGGTCTTGGAGTAGTCTCTTAGAGCCCAGCCGATGGCTTTATTGATAAAAAATTCTGTCTGGTCCAGATTGTTTAGTAGGACCTTTTCCATCAGTTGGACATTTGTTTTCTCTTTTCTTAACAACTGGTGGTCAATAGCGACGCGTCTCAGCCAGATATTGTCTGATAAGCTCCATTTTAAAATCACTTCTTCAAGTTCCGGATAGTCAGCTACCAAACTTCCTACTACTCTGTCTAAAATATCTACCGTGTCCCACCAAGGCTTGGTCACGACCAGGCGCTCAAGCTTAGGCAAATCGTCCTTCGTTAGATAAGACTGCATGGCTTTCAAATAGTTGGCAGCCACATATTGGTATTCTCTAGGCTCCTTTTCCCAGCAAGTGTCTACAAAATCCCAGTCAATAACTCTTGTTTTTTTCGCGCTTGGAAAGTACTTTTTATAGAGGGCATTTCTTTCAGGACCTGCAATCCCTAGAAAGGGAAATTGATGGCGCATATAGGCTTCCATGGAGCCTGCTTTCTCAGGGTCTTTTGCCGCCTCTAACTCCCCAAGTAAATCTACAAGACTCATCTAAAAGTCCTCCTGCCCGACCAAGTGGTGCTGAAAGGCATAGACCGCCGCCTGAGTGCGATCACTGACCTCAAGTTTGGCAAGAATGTTGGACACATGGGTCTTGACCGTCTTGAGAGAGATAAAGAGTTCATCTGCGATGCGCTGATTTTCGTAGCCCTTAGCTATCAGTTGGAGCACATCTCGTTCACGCGCAGTCAATTCCTCATGAAGTTCCATATGATTGCGGTGGTATTCGACCTTCTTGCTGACCTCTTGCTCAATAGCCAGCTCGCCCGCTGCTACCTTACGGACAGCGTGGAGCAATTCGTCTGCACTTGAAGTCTTGAGCATATAGCCCCTAGCACCAGCATTCAAGACCGGCATGATTTTTTCATTGTCCAAGTAAGAAGTTACAATCAAAATCTTGGCTTCAGGCCATTCTTTGAGGATGGCTAAGGTCGCATCAATTCCATTCATCTCAGGCATGACAATATCCATGACAATGACATCTGGACGCAGTTCCAAGGCCAACTCAATCCCTTGAGACCCGTTTGCAGCTTCGCCCACAACTTCTACATCGTCTTGGAGGTCAAAGTAGCTTTTCAAGCCCAATCGGACCATTTCATGGTCATCTACCAGTAAAATTTTCATCTCTACTCCTTTATGATTCCTTGTCTAGCAGGGGAATACGGATATCAACCGCCAGTCCTTGCTTGGGAGCTGTCAAGAGTTGAACCGTTCCTGCCATATCTTCAACCCGCTCCTTGATATTTCGCAGTCCATAACTCAAGTCGTCTAAGCTCCCTAACTGGAAACCAATCCCATTGTCCACTACCTTCAGCTGCAATTCAACATCTGTCTGATAGAGGTAGACATCTAGGCATGAGGCCTGGGCATGGCGAAGGGTATTGCTGATCAACTCCTGCAAAATGCGGAAGATATGTTCTTCAATCTTCTTAGGCAATTTAGACACATTCTGCTTGAGACTAACCTTGAGGTCACTCTTGTCCTCAAGCTCCTTTAAAAGGATTTGAATTCCTTCAACCAAACTCTTCTCTTCCAACTCTACAGGTCGCAAATGTAGGAGCAAGACCCGCAGATCTTTCTGGGCTGTCTCTAGGATGGCTGCAACACTTTGCAACTGGGTCTGCATCTTTTCTCTATCAAGCTTCAAAGCCTGCTGGCTGACACCTGATAAAATCATATGGGCCGCAAACAACTCCTGACTAACCGTATCGTGCAAGTCACGTGCTATCCGCTTCCGTTCTTTCTCGATGATTGCTTCTTCCTTGACCAGGCTTTGATTTTCAGCCTTTTGAACAGCTTCAGTCAAGAGGATCAGCTTACCGGACAAGTTCTTGAAACTAGCATCCAAATCTGGATCTGCAAAGGCAACTACCTCTTTTCCTGCTAGCAGTCGCTTGAGATTGACTTGCATTTTTCTGCGAGAGACTTCTTCTATCACGCGCCAAAAGAGGACAAAAAAGAAGGTCATGGAAAGGCTAAAGACCAAGATCAAGAAGATGAGTTTCTCTGTTTTCTCGATATCCTGTAGCAAATAGGACCAATCAAGATTTAAAATATCAAGTAGACTATTAGTCAAAAAGAGGATAAAGAGGAAAGAAGTCAGACCGATTAACAGATACGATTGCTTTTTCATCCTCTGACCACCTCCACATCGCCAACCATAGTAGTTAGGAAAATCTTGACGCTCTTGTTACTCTTAAGATAGTCTCTGGTTTCCTGATGATAGTGTTCATTGCGAAGGGCTCGCTTGGGTTGATAGAGGAAAGTTAGATCTCCATAGAGGCAGTTGACACTGAGGCTGATTTCCACATCTACAGGTACGATAATCCTAGTCGTTCCGACCATCTTTCTAAGGATAATGACATTGTCATGATTGGTTAGGATAACTCTTTCCAAATGAATGGTGTCCTTTCCCATAAGGCGAAAGAGGTTGATATCATCAAACTGGCAGGTTTGGTGACTAGAGAAATGATGGAGATTGCCAAACCAAGGATTGCGTTCATTTTTAACCGTTACCACCTCTTCAAAGACCAAGTCGGTCTCCTCTCTTTCTTGATTCATCATCGGATAGAGAAGAAAGAGACTGTATATGACCGCTACAAAGATGGCTAAAATCACAAAGGGATTGAGCATGACGATGAAAAAGAAAAGAATAGTCGCCACAAGGAGGAATACGTTGTTGCCCTCTTTACCTGTATAATAGCGGAGCAAGAGCAAAAAGAGGAATAGAATCAGCAGAAAACGCGAAAAATGCTCTGATACCATCAAAATCAGAGCTCCCGTCAACAGACAGGCTTCAATAAATAAAAAGACTTGAAATTTTTTCATAGCTGTATCCTCTCTTTTCTATTTTATCACAATTCAAAAAAGTCACCTCGGTCTGAGGATGGAAAAAGGAGATTGGAAAGAAATCGCTCCTACAAGCTAGGTTCTTTCAGGTCAAAACGGTTGACAATGAGATACAAAAAAGGGCGGGATTCTTGTCCCGACCTCTCTACATCTGATCTTTTGCTTCTTTTAGTTTACCGTAAAGAATATAGTCTACGTTTTGCAGATCTGCTATGGTGGCACAATTAAGGGCACACATGATCAAACGCAGATCTTCTTTCCAGCTTTGGACAATACCAATAACCTCTTCGACGGAGTAGGTTTCAATCAACTCTAGAACGGTTCGAGACAGTCCTACAGCCTTGGCCCCAAAGACCAAGCACTTAATCATATCCAGCGGGTTCCGAACCCCTCCACTGACCAAGAGCTCGACCTTGTCTTTCCATTCTTGAGCATTGAGAAGGGCTTGCATAGTAGACTGGCCCCATTGATTGAGGTAATCACGCTGACCACTGCGACGGTTTTCGATATAGGCAAAGCTGGTACCACCACGACCTGACAGATCAAAGGTTCGAACACCCAGTTCATAGGCTCTTTCGATGGTCTTCACATCCATCCCAAAACCCACTTCCTTGAGAATAATAGGAACAGGGATCCGCTTGCTGTAGTCTGTCAGATGCGATTGCCAGCTTCGAAACTTTCTTTCTCCCTCAGGCATGAGCAATTCCTGCATAACATTAACGTGAACTTGCAGGAGAAGAGGATTCATCTCTTGCACAGCCTGAAGTCCTAACTCAATAGGCTTGTCCAATCCAATATTGGTTCCAAGGAGGATCTTTGGATGGCTAGATTTGACGGAAAAAGAATCATCTGTTGGATCTTTGAGGGCTGCGCTATAGGAGCCCGTTACAAACAAAATCCCACAGGCATCTGCCACCTGAGCCAGTTTTTGGTTGATTTCTCTCCCCTTATCGCTTCCACCCGTCATGGCATTGATATAAAAAGGAAAGTCCCACTTTCGACCTGCAAATTCTGTCGACAAATCAATCTCATCCAGGTCATAAAGAGGTAGGGAAGAATGAATTAACTCCACCTCATCAAAGCTATTATAGGAACTTTTCTGCTCAAGGGCATAGCGGATGTGCTCGTCCTTACGATTTGTCGTCATGTCCAATCCTTTCTTGGTATAAGAGCTCAATCCCCAGATTGGCCCAACGGTTTTTTAAGGTTTCAATTGATTGCACATCAAAACTCAAGGCAATCCCACAGTCACCACCACCAGCGCCACTACTCTTGGCAACAGCCCGTAAATCTTGACTGGCTTCTTTCAACTGTCTCAGCGAAGGTGTGTAAATATCTGGGCTCAAACCTTCTAAAAGTTGACTGGCTGTTTCTACCTGCTTGATGATTTCTTCTGCATTCCCCTGCTCCAAGGCTTCTACCAAAGCAGACACCGTTGCTTTTGAGGAACTTAAAAAATTCTGGTCTATGTTTTGCTTGATTTGCTGAACCATTTGACTCGACACAGCTACTTCCTTAGTCCATCCCACTAGGAAATCACATTCTAGAGCTGGTTGCACTTGTGAGATAGAAAATCCCCAATCACGCTCCAAAACTGTCGCCAAATTTTCTTCTTTCAACCAAGCAGCCACCTTTTTGCGATCAAATGACTGGTAGAGAACCAGATCCTCTGCCACAATACAGGCAAGATCTCCCATAGAACCATTGTCGCCTCGCTTGAGCAAGACCGCGCTAGCCAGCTTGAACAAGAGTTCCGGATCAACCGTAATATCATATAGAGCCAGCAGGGCCTTGATGACCAAAACAACGACGCTACCGCTAGAACCCAGACCAAACTTTTTGCCTTCCCGTTCCATTTTCCCTCGGATTTCCAAAGAAATAGGTCGCAAGGTCTGCCCACGATCAGCGAGGAAGTCATTCACCAAAGCAATTGTTTCCTGAATCAAACTATAGGCAGGATTTGGCGTCAAGTCCACTGCGAAATCAAACATATCAGAATAGATACGGTAGCTGTCAGAAAAAGCAATCTCAGCCTTCATATAGATGGGAATGGCCTTTATCAAGGCTAACTGCCCTGGCTCTAAAATAGCATATTCACCTGCCCAGTATAGTTTTCCGCAAGTTTTAACAGCAATCATCTTGACTCAAATCCTTTGTTTTTGACACAATTAAGCGATAATGTTGACCGAAGATTTCAGATAAATGCTCCAAGTCTTTCTCCTGACAGAGGACCTTGACATTGGGACCAGCATCCATGGTAAAGTAGCAGGCTTCCCCTTGCTCACGAATCTGGCGAACAAAAGCCATCGCTTCATAGGAAGCATCCGTCAGATAAGAAAAGGCTGGTGATGCTGTTTTGGTCGTAGCGTGCATAGCAAGGGCATTTTTCTCAGTTAATTCCCCAACCTTGGCAAAATCGTTCTCTTTGAGATAGAGCAGCATATCCTGATAATCCTTCTCAGACTGACGCACCCAGTCGTCAAAAGTCGTCGAGGTTTCCACACAGAGTTTCATCCCATCACGGCTAGAGATTGGTTTTTTCTTGTCCTCCAGCACCAACATGATCATAGCTAGTTTCAGGTCTGTATCAACAGGGTAAATCTCTCCACTATCCTTATCCCAGGCCCCTAGTGGTCCATAAAAACTGCGAGAGGAAGAACCTGAGGCAAACTTAGCCTCCTGCGCCAACTGACTCCGATTCAAACCAAGCTGGAAATAAGCATTGCAAGCCTTGACCAAGGCGGACAAACCACTAGAACTGGATGACAAGCCAGCCGCAGTCGGCATATTGTTTTGGGTATCAATACGGACAAAACCTTCCCCAGCCGGACGGTAACGGTCAATGATTTTTCTCACCTTGGCATGCTCAGCCTCATTTTGGAGCTGACCATTGATATAAAAGGCATCAGCAGTCGCATCCGTCGGTAGAGGCGACAAGGTCGTCTCTGTATACATGTTTTCCAAAGTCAGAGAGATGCTGCTAGTAGCAGGCACCATCTCTTTCTCTTTTTTCTTTCCCCAATATTTGATAATGGCAATATTTGCGTAGGAACGTACTGTTACAGGCTTTCGATCCATGTCTGAACAGCTCCTTTCTCTTCTAATCGTTTTGCTAGTTCTTGCGCTTGGTTCAGATTGGCTACCAAGGCGATAATGCAGCCTCCTAGTCCACCACCGCTCATCTTGGCACCCAGAGCACCATGGCTCAGAGCCGTTTCAACGAGGGAGTCTGCCTCAGGGCTACTAACACCAATTTCTTTTAAATGTAAATGCGCTTGACTAAGGATTTGTCCTAGTTTTTCAGCATCTTTTTGTCTAATTACCTCTTCTGCTTGCTGGGTCAATTCTCCCAAGGCATGCAAAAACGGTAGGGCATCCTTGCCCTTACTTTGAACTACTTGGATGGCTTCACGAGTGTGACCATACACGCCTGTATCTGCAATCACCAAATAAGCGGATAGATCCATCTCAAGCTCTGTAAATCCTACGTTCTTGATAAAGCGAATAGGCTGGTCGCTGAGACAGGTCTTAGCATCCAAACCGCTTGGATTCATATGGGCAATCATCTCAGCCCGATTGACCAAGATTTCTAGTACATCATGAGGCAGGTCGGCTTGATAGTAGTCAAAAACAGCTCGAATGGCTGCTATGCTGATAGCCGCTGACGAACCCATTCCCCGTTTTTCAGGGATAGCCGAGTCAATCACACATCGAATGCAGGCTTCTTTGATCTCCAAATGTTCTAGCGAGGCATACACCGCCATGGACAGGGTGTCCTCCTCATAGAGACGCCACGGACTTTCAGCAGGGACCACCTTACAAGTCACTTCCACCTCTAAGAGAGGCAAGGAAATGGCAGGATAGCCGTATACAACAGCGTGCTCTCCTATTAAAATAATCTTACTATGTGCCTGACCGACACCAACTTTTTTTGTCATTTTTTCCTTTAACCAGACGAAAAGACCGTCTCATTTCATACAGTAGTATTTTCTCCTATCTATTTTATTATATTTTCACAAAAAAAGCGATTGTTTCCATTCACAATCGCCTCTTTCATTATTGAACCCATTCGCCATTATAGTTGACGTAGTAGCCATCTACAGTCGTATTCACTGCTAAAGCACCTGAGCTATAAGCGTAGTACCATTTCCCTCCGACCTGGAACCAGCCTGTCTTCATATCCCCATTACTTGCATGTAGGTAGTACCAAGTCGAACCATCTTTCAACCAACCTGTCGCCATAGCTCCTGAGGAACGGAGATAGTACCACTTGTTACCGACATAAGCCCAGCCTGTCTTCATATCTCCATTTTGAGCATCTAGATAATACCAAGTTGAACCTTCCTGATACCAGCCAGTCGCCATAGCTCCTGATGAACGAAGATAGTACCACTTATTGCCAAGTTGTTTCCAACCAGTTTGCATGATACCAGTTTCTGGATCTAGGTAGTACCAAGTCGAATCATCGTTTATCCAACCCGCACGTCTTTCACCACCAAGGTAGTCTTTTCCTAAATGACCTGTTTTTGCTAGATAGTACCAATTAGATTGATCGTAGAGCCAACCTGTTTTTAAAGAATGATCTTCATTAAAGTAATAATTTGCTAATTTAAGAACTTCTGGCCCTTCAAAGCCTTCACCATATTTTTTACCAACAGTTAATGAATCTTTAACCTCTAATTGTTGCCAGCCAACAAATTCTTGTAATACCCCATCTTGATCAAAGTAGTACCATTTATATTGAAGGCCAATTTCGAAAACTGGACGATTATCAAATAAATCATCACGATAACCCGTCCCAGGAATTTCTAAGTATTGCCAGCCGACTACCATTTCTCCATCATCATCAAAATAGTACATTTTACCGTCTATTTTATGCCAATAGATCGCTTTATGGTCATCTTTTATATAGTATTTTCTATTGTCCTTATCAACAAACTGCCCACCTGTGGTATCCGCCAATACTGTACTTGTCGCTAAAAGACCAAGAAAAAACACTGCTAATCCAACTTGCATGATTTTTTTCAATACTTTCATTCCTTGTATCCTCCTGAAACGATTGTAGCAAAGACTTTACCGTATGTCAATATATAGAAACTTCTCAAAAAAAGCAGTTACACAACTGCAACTGCTTCTCTATTCTTGCATGGTGTAACCAACACCACGTACGGTTTTAATGTAGCTTTTTTGACCTTTTACATCAAGCTTGCTACGTAGATAACGGATATAAACATCCACGATATTAGTTTCTGTCGCACTTTCGTACTTCCAAACACTTTCCAACAACTGCTCACGAGTCAAGACCTTCTTGCTTCCCATGAGAGTGGCCAAAAGGTCATACTCACGGCGCGTCAGAGCAATCATCTCCTCGCCACGATAAACGGTATGATGTTCTACATCCATACGCAAATTGCGGTAAGACGTTGGGACCTTCATCTGACTACAGTGTTGGTCGATAAAGTCCCGACCTCGGAAAATCGCTGAAATACGAGCCACCAGCTGATCAATAATAACTGGCTTATAGATGTAAGAAACGGCGAAGCGCTGGATTGTCTCAATCTGGTCTTGCAATTCTTCGCGATGGTCCAAGACCATGATCACTGAAGCTGGTTTTGTCCGACTCAGCTTGTCTGCAAAATCCTGGGCCGTCATATCCCCCAGACGAGCATTCAGTAAAATCAAGTCATAATCTGTCTGGAGAGCCATGGAGAGGGCTTTTCCCCCCTCCTCGACCAGATCAACACGGTATTGCTCTTTTTGGAGTTCCAGACTGAGAAAATGAGCGAGATTTCGTTCTTTCTCAAGTAATAAAATCCGTTTCCCCATGGCAGACCTACTTATTTTTCGTCATACCAAGAGTAGTGGAAGGTTCCTTCTTTGTCTTTACGTTGGTAAGTGTGGGCACCAAAGTAGTCACGTTGTGCTTGGATCAAGTTAGCTGGAAGGTCCGCTGAACGGTAGCTATCAAAGTAAGTAATGGCTGCTGAGAAGGTTGGCACTGGTACACCAGCTTGAACAGCAAGAGCTACGATATCACGAACTGCTTGTTGGTACTTAGCAGTAACGTCCAAGAAGTATTCATCCAAAAGAAGGTTAGCAAGATCTGCATCGCGATTGTAGGCATCTGTAATCTTTTGCAAGAAACGTGAACGGATGATACAGCCATCTCGCCAGATAGATGCGATATCCGCAAATGGCAAGTTCCAGTTGTTTTCTTTAGAAGCCACACGCAATTGAGCAAAACCTTGTGCGTAAGAAATGATTTTTGAGAAGTAAAGGGCTTGACGAATCTTTTCGATCAACTCAGCCTTGTCTCCTTCAAATTTGAAAGCAGCTGGTTTTGGAAGGACCTTGCTAGCATGTACACGCTCTTCTTTGTATGTAGAGATGTAACGCGCAAATACTGACTCAGTGATAAGTGACAATGGCACACCAAGGTCAAGTGCTGATTGGCTAGTCCATTTACCAGTTCCTTTGTTTCCCGCAGCATCCAAGATGTAGTCTACGATTGGTCCATCTTGGCCTTCATCGTCTTTGCGGCTCAAGATATCAGCAGTGATTTCGATCAAGTAGCTGTCCAATTCACCCTTGTTCCACTCAGTAAAGATTTCAGCCATGTTTTCTGCAGAAAGACCAAGCAAGTGTTGCATGAGGTCATAGCTTTCTGCGATCAATTGCATATCCCCATACTCGATACCGTTGTGAACCATTTTCACATAGTGACCAGCTCCATCAGGACCGATGTAAGTCACACATGGTTTGCCATCTTCTGGTGCTTTAGCTGAGATTTCTTCGAGAACATCTGCTACCAATTCATAAGCTTCTTTTTGTCCACCAGGCATGATAGAAGGACCTTCAAGGGCACCTTTTTCACCACCAGAAACCCCTGTACCAATAAAGTTGATACCAGAGTTTGCCAATTCTTCATTACGACGGATGGTATCTTTGTAGAAAGTGTTTCCTCCGTCAATCAAGATATCACCCTTGTCAAGGTGTGGAAGAAGAGCTTGGATAGTTGCATCTGTACCAGGTCCAGCTTGAACCATGAGCATGATACGACGAGGTTTTTCGATAGATTGAACGAAAGACTCTACATCGTAGCTAGGTACAAAGTTCTTTTCTGGATGGCAGGCAATTACATCTTCTGTTTTTTCTTTACTACGGTTGTAAATGGCAACTGTATAGCCACGAGATTCAATATTTAGGGCAAGGTTACGACCCATTACGGCCATACCTACGACACCAAAGTTAGCTTTTGTCATGTGACACTCCTCTTGTTTAATATGTTTTATTTTATCATTTTTACCTATGAAAGGAAAGAATTTTGTAACGGACTCCTAGTAATCCAAATCATCTGCGTGACCAGCTCCATTACCAACAAAGTATCCAGTCTTACAGTTGAGGGTGAAGAGATAGGTTCCATCTGGTTTGTAGAGGTTGTAATAACCATTTCCGTTTACGATATTGACCCGTTCTAGGATATATTGATTACCAGTGATATAACCACGAGCGCGTGATGTTGCTAGGATTTGTTCCAAAACACCATCAGCAAAATTCCAGGCAGGGTTGTTGCTATCATCTACAGCTGATTGGTTGTACGGTACACGACTAGCACTTCTTTGAAGATTGACACCATCGCTAGACAAACCTCCACTTTCTGGTCTGCTGGCAGATGCTGAACTTGATGAAGCAGACGAACTGCTCGTACTGCTATCAGTCGTTGTACTTGAACTTTCTTGGCTACTGCTACTTGAACTTGAACTAGAGGCGCTTGTTTGCTGGCTCTTACCAAGGCTAATGGCCTTATCTAACAGTTTATCTAGCTCTGTATTTCCTGTTTTAATTTCTGTAAATTTAGCATCTGCCTTGACCTTTGCATTGGTATCCAAGACACCGTCGGTAATTGCTGGAGTTTCAAACTGATTATTCACTTCTTGCACAGCCTTGATTTGAGCTTCTAAACTATCATACTTAGACTTGGCCAGAGTGTGCTCTCGGCTACCTTCGAGTTTATCTAGTTGAGCCTTGAGTTGGTTCAACTTGTCAAACTGACTATTTTTCAAAGCTGTTTTATTAGCATCCGTATAAAAGGCATCGTAGAGGGTATTAAACTCTTGTAGGGCTGTTTGTGTTTCTTGATTGTTAGAAGAAGACTGAGAAGACTGGATGGCTTGGTTGGAGCGGTTTACTTGGTGATAGATATAGTAACTACCTGCCAAGATAAGGGCTGCTGCTAGGGCTGAACCGATAACAAACACGCGCTTCTTTTTAGAATTAGAAACTGTTTCTGATTCTGCCTGAGCTGAGCGTGAAAGTAGAGCCGTCTCTTCCTCTTCTTTCTCATCAGCAACCTCTGCTGGCGTTTGCTTTTCCAACACAAGCGGTTCCAAGTCTTGATTTTCTTCTCCCAAAGGAGGCAAAATCACATCCGAGCTTGTAGTTTCCACTGAGTCTGACACCGTTTCTTCTGAAACTGTCTCGGGTTCCTCTATGATTGGTGCCGACTCTTCAGTGATTTCTGAGACTTCCTGTGTCGTCAATTCTTCTTGAGCCTGAGCTTCCTGCAGTTCTTCTTTTTTAAATTGACGTGTTTCAAACTTGTCGGCTTCGATTTCCTCGCGGTGCTGTTTGATGTATTTATCCAAGATATTGTCCTCAGGCAATACTCCAGCTTCAACTTCTTCATTTTTACGGATGACTTGACCAACTGTCAGATCTTTCGCCTCGTCAAAATCAAATTTGGATTCTTGATGCTCTTTTTTATGACGATTGTGTCTTTTTTTACTCATCTGTCTTCCTTTCTACTTTACCTCTTGGCGCTTCACACGCTGACCAAAGTATTGATACAAATCCACTTTTAAGGTTCCGTTATAAAGTTTGCGCTTTTTATCCGCTGGGCTTCCGTACTTACTTTCAAAAGCTTCGTCACTCGTCAGGATAAATTTGCTCCAGGTTTTCAGTGGTGCAAAGACTTGTCCCATTTCTGCATAGAGCTTGGTAACTCCTGCATCATCTGACAAGCGTTCCCCATATGGTGGATTGGAAATGATGACACCATTTACCTTGTCTGAGCGCAAGTCCTGTACCCGCATTTGTTTAAAAGTGATGTCACCTGACACACCTGCTGCTTGGGCATTGGCTTTAGCAATTTCAACCATACGAGCGTCTATATCACAGCCCATGATATCCAGTTCAAGTTCACGGTCAATTTTCTTGGCAGCATCAGTACGCACTTCTTGAATTAACCGATCGCTAACCCAGTTCCATTCTTCAAAAGCAAAGGAACGGCGAAGCCCAGGGGCCATCTTTCTAGCAATCATAGCCGCCTCGATACAGAAAGTTCCTGAACCACAGGTCGGATCGATCAAGGGCTTGTCTGGATACCAGTTAGAGAGTTGTAAAATGGCTGCTGCCATGTTTTCTTTGATAGGAGCTCCACCCTTTTCCGTACGATATCCACGTTTAAAGAGGCTAGAACCTGTCGTGTCAATCATGACAGTTGCCACATCTTTCAGGATGGACACCTCAATCTTAAACTCAGGACCATTTTCCATCAAGGGAACACCTTCTGGACGGGCATAGTGTTTTTGCAGTTTCTTGACAACTGCTTTCTTGGAAATCGCCTGAACACTAGGCTCATTGTGAAGTTTGGACTTAACGCATTTAGCCTTGGAAATCGGAAAACGCGCCCCAAGCGGGAGATAGTTTTCCCAATCTAGAGCAAAAACGCCTTGAAAAAGCTCTTCAAAGGTCTTAGCTGGAAAACTTCCGACTACAATCTTGATACGGTCAGCTGCGCGAAGCCACAGATTGGTCTCAATAATTGCCCGCACATCTCCTTGAAAACGGACACGCCCATTTTCAACTTGGCAATCATAACCAAGATCTCGCACCTCACGTCCAACGACAGCCTCTAGCCCCGCCGCAGCAGTTGCGATTAAATTAAATTGTTCTTTCATTTCTAGTCTTGCAAGACCTTTCTCTTGTTCACTTTAAAAAATGAGGTTGAGAAAAAATTCTCAGCCCCAACCTATATGCAATTTTCTATAAGCCATGTTTTGTTCCAGAAGTGACTAGGACCACTTCCTTCGATAATCATCTGTCTACCGCTAGCAGCCTATAGCTGACAGCAGTCAGAGTACTACGTTCGTTTCCGTGCACTCCATGCCCCGACCAAAATTTGGGTTGCTAACTTGAGGGGTTTACCGCGTTCCACTCTCTCTGTTTCCAGAAAGACTCCGTCACTGTGGCACTTTCAAGCCTACTCTGACCTATCCAAAGACTTAGCCATTTCGACTGCCGTAACGATCTCTCGTCCCTAGGCTTATGGTTTCGCCTAGCACAAACACTACAGGCATCACAGCCTGTGCTAGCATGGACTTTCCTCATGAAAAGGGATTCTCTTCACGCGATTATCCAAAAATTGCATCTAATAGACACCTGATTATAACTCAGAATTGTCTACGATTTGCTTACCGAATACTTCTTTTTCAAGTCGATTCAATCGTTTCAAAATATCAAAATTTGTCATTGGAGTAGAACTTGTTACTTCGATAGAACTTTGTTGAGTAGAACTTGCCTGTGGCTTGTTAGACAATTCCTCCTTCAAATCAGCAATCTCCTGACGAAGAGATTTGACCAAAGCTGCGTAAGTCTCATAATCCTTGATCACATCATCTAGGAACTCGTCTACCTCTGCCTTACTATATCCGCGAACTTCACGTCCAAACTCTTGTTCAAAAATATCTTTTGCTGAAAAAATAATACTTGCCATTTCTCTCTCCATTCTTGATTGCTATTCTTATTATATAAAAAAAGACAAACAAAAATCAAGGTCAAAGCCTCACTTTTCGGAAAAATTTTCCACTATTTCGTTTAGATCCTCAAATGTTAATCTTTTCGTAACATAGCCTTCTTGATTTTTCATCATCTGGTAAAAATATCGTAACCTAGTCTCGTTTTCTTCGTCGTAAAAAAGGTAGCAAGTATCTGTATTTTCCAGGAGGAATTTCTGATAATCGCGTAATTGTCCCTTATGTTCATAGTGAGGATAGGCGTATTTGACAAAGTCAACCTGCTTAAATTCACTGAGTTTGATTTGATTTGCTTCATTCCAATTACTGCCATGGGTTTCAAAATCAAAAATGGTCGCCAACTGAAAGCCGTAGTCTGCCTTCATATCCTGTGCCACTTCCAGCACCCAGTACTCAAAGCCCAGAGCCCCTGTAAAGACAAGCCAGGTCACCCCTTCTTCTGCTAGACTCTCTAGATCCCGACGAATGGCTTGTTTAATAATGTCAATGCGAATATCCTTGTCATTAAAGAGACCAAGGTCGAAGGCAGAATAGCCTAAAATCAAGGCTGTTGTCATTTTTAACCCTTTCTTTGTGAATTTATGATATAATAGAGTGATGTTATTGTACCAATAAGGAGAATTATGGTCAACTATCCACATAAACTTTCATCTCAAAAAAGACAAACATTCCCTTCACAAACTAAAAATTTCGCAAATCGGGGAATGTCTTTTGAAAAGATGATCAACGCTACGAACGACTACTATTTGTCGCATGGGTTAGCAGTTGTTCACAAGAAACCGACTCCCATCCAAATCGTACGTGTCGACTATCCCCAAAGAAGTCGAGCCAAGATCGTTGAAGCCTACTTTAGACAGGCCTCAACGACCGACTATTCAGGGGTTTATGATGGATACTACATCGACTTTGAAGCAAAGGAAACCAGGCAAAAACATGCGATTCCGATGAAGAATTTTCATCTCCATCAGATCCAACACATGGAACAAGTTCTTGCCCAGCAAGGAATCTGCTTTGTCCTCCTTCACTTTTCTTCTCAGCAAGAAACCTACTTATTGCCGGCCATTGATTTGATTCGTTTCTATCATCAAGATATGGGACAAAAGTCAATGCCACTTGGATATATTCGAGAAAATGGATATAAGATTGAACAAGGTGCTTTTCCTCAAATTCCCTATCTCGAAGTTATCAAAGAACATTTACTAGGTGGTAAAATAAGATGAACAAACAAACTTTCCTGCGAATAGTTAAGTATGTCAGTATCTGCCTCTTGACTGTATTTATCGCAGCTATTATGCTAGGTGGGGGCCTTTTTCTCTACTATGTAAGCAAGGCTCCGGCCCTATCCGAAAGCAAACTAGTCGCTACAACGTCTAGTAAGATCTATGACAGCAAAAATGAACTTATCGCTGATCTGGGTTCTGAGCGCCGTGTCAATGCACAGGCTAATGAAATCCCTACGGAGCTGGTCAATGCAATTGTCTCTATTGAAGATCATCGTTTCTTCAGTCACCGAGGAGTAGATACCATTCGTATCCTCGGTGCTTCCTTACGAAATCTTCGAGGTGGTGGTGGCCTTCAGGGTGGTTCTACCTTGACACAGCAGTTAATCAAGCTGACCTATTTCTCTACGTCAACTTCTGATCAGACCCTTTCTCGTAAGGCACAGGAAGCCTGGTTAGCCTTTCAGCTAGAACAAAAAGCGACCAAACAAGAGATTCTAACTTACTACATCAATAAGGTCTACATGTCAAATGGTAACTACGGAATGCAGACAGCTGCTCAAAATTACTATGGCAAAGACCTCAAAGATTTAAGTTTGCCACAATTGGCTCTCCTAGCTGGAATGCCCCAGGCTCCAAATCAGTATGACCCCTACTCTCATCCAGAAGCGGCACAAGAACGCCGCGACCTTGTCCTCTCGGAAATGAAAAGTCAAGGCTACATTTCTGCCGAACAATACGAAAAAGCCATTAACACTCCGATTACAGACGGACTTCAAAGTCTAAAATCTGCTAATAGCTATCCTCCGTATATGGACAATTACCTCAAAGAAGTAATCGACCAAGTCGAACAGGAAACTGGTTACAACCTTTTGACAACAGGAATGGAAGTTTATACTAATGTTGATCCAGCCGTTCAACAACGTCTCTGGGATATCTACAATACCGACGAATACGTTAATTATCCAGATGATGAGTTGCAAGTAGCTTCTACCATCGTTGATGTCACAAACGGAAAGGTGATTGCCCAGCTAGGTGCACGCCATCAATCTAGCAATGTTTCCTTCGGTATGAACCAAGCTGTCGAAACAAACCGCGACTGGGGTTCAACCATGAAACCCATCACAGATTACGCGCCAGCCTTGGAGTACGATATCTATGACTCAACCGCTTCGGTTGTTCACGACGTACCATATAACTATCCTGGCACCAACACACCTGTCTACAACTGGGATAAGAGTTACTTTGGAAACATCACGTTGCAGTATGCTCTTCAACAATCACGGAACGTTACAGCTGTAGAAACCTTGAATAAAGTCGGTTTGGATAGAGCCAAGACCTTCCTAAATGGACTCGGTATTGACTACCCAGATATGCACTATGCCAACGCGATTTCAAGTAACACAACCGAATCTAACAAAAAGTATGGGGCAAGCAGTGAAAAAATGGCCGCAGCCTATGCTGCCTTTGCCAATGGCGGTATTTACCATAAGCCAATGTACATCAACAAAATCATCTTTAGTGATGGTAGTTCAAAAGAGTTTTCTGATTCAGGAACACGCGCTATGAAAGAAACAACCGCCTATATGATGACAGAGATGATGAAAACTGTCCTAACCTACGGGACAGGACGTGGAGCCTACCTATCATGGTTACCACAAGCTGGTAAGACTGGTACATCAAACTATACAGATGATGAAATTGAGAAATACATTAAGAACTCTGGTTATGTAGCTCCAGACGAAATGTTTGTCGGCTATACTCGTAAATATTCAATGGCTGTCTGGACCGGTTACTCTAACCGACTTACTCCTATCGTTGGTGATGGCTTCTACGTTGCAGCTAAGGTCTACCGTTCGATGATGACCTATCTCTCAACTGATGATCATCCAGGAGATTGGACCATGCCTGAAGGTCTTTACAGAAGCGGGGAATTTGTCTTCAAGAATGGAGCACGCAATACGTGGACCCCTTCATCATCTACACAACAAAGTTCTACATCTGAAAGTTCTAGTTCTACATCTGAGAGTTCGACTTCTCAGTCAAGTTCAACTACTCCAAACACAAGTCAAACGCAGACGATTCCTCAACAATCAGGCACTGCACCTGCTGAGCAAAACCAACCAAGTCAACCGCAACAATAAGCAAAATCCTGAGAAGTAAAATTCTCAGGATTTTTATTCTTTATAGCTCAATAGTTTATCCCAACAGCACCATAACTCTTTTAATAGTTTCTCTAACTATTATAGAGGTTATGGAGCTGTCTTTTCACTTTCTCTTGATGCTAAAATTTGTCAAAAGCAAAGGTAATCAGAAGCTATTCCTTTTTCCCTTTTGCGATAAATAGAGCAGATAGAGCTAAACTTACGCCTGCTAGGAAGAGAGCTGTGTCAGCTTTGCTTTCACCTGTTGCCGGAAGCTCCTTCTGATCATCATGTTTAACTTCTGGAGTCTTAGTATCAGCGAGTAGACTTAAGTTCAATTTGTACTCTGGTTTTTCAACTGTCGGTGCTGGTTGGTCTCCTGCTGTACCAAGTGGACCTGTGTACTCTGGTACTTCATGTACTGCTGCTTCTACCGCGTTCACACCACCTGTAAAGTCCAGTTTCTCGACCGTCGGTGCTGGTTGGTCTCCTGCTGTACCAAGTGGACCTGTGTACTCTGGTACTTCATGTACTGTTGCTTCTACCGCGTTCACACCGCCTGTAAACTCTAGTTTCTCAACTATCGGTGCTGGTTGGTCTCCTGCTGTACCAAGTGGACCTGTGTACTCTGGTACTTCATGTACTGCTGCTTCTACCGCGTTCACACCACCTGTAAACTCTAGTTTCTCAACTATCGGTGCTGGCTGATCTCCTGCTGTACTAAGTGGGCCTGTGTATTCTGGTACCTCATGCACTGCTGCCTCAGCCGCATTCACACCACCTGTAAAGTCCGGTTTGCTCAAAACTGGTGGTTCTTCTTCACCCTTGCTTGATTGAACCGATTCTTCTGTTAATGCTTGATGGAAGCTTGCCAATTCATAAAACTCAGCCTTGCCACCTTCCCAGACTAATTTGACGTCTAGAAGAGAGCCACCATTTCGGATAGCGAAGGTTTGGAGACTAGA